>CBFGVE010000149.1:0-6317 GCA_965651915.1 uncultured bacterium | reverse complement strand
CCCCGAGGAGGCCGCCATGGTCATCCGCGCCGCGATGGAGCGCCCCGAGGCCCAGGCCCTGCTCGCCCAGGCCCAGGAACAGCTCGCAGGCCAGCTCCCGGGCCTGCCTGAAGGCCTTCCCCAGGACATCCCCGAAATGTCCAGCGCCGTGCAAGGTGCAAACCCGGAGGCAGAGGCGGGCGGTGCGCCCGCCGGAGACATCCCCACGCTCTCCAGCGAGCCTCCCCCGGCACCCGATCCATTCCACCTCATCCCCGAGGAAAAACGACAAGCCTGGAAGGATTCGCTGGGCGGCCTGAGCGTCACCGCCATTCTCAAACCCACCAGCGGCCCGGCCTCGGCTATGGTCAATGGAAAGCTGGTCACCCAGGGCGACATCGTCTACGCGGAGAAGGACGGACAGGCCTACGCCTGGCGCATGGCCGGGGCAACCGCGTTCCAGATTTCCTGGGAGCCCATCGTGCCCGACACCCCCGGGTCGGCCGACGGCTTGAGTGTCGAATTCCGCTAGCCCAAGCGGGGGATCGCACCGCAACCGCCCCAGGCCGCATCAGACGTCGAGGATCACGGTCTTGATTTCGAACGGGCGGAAGCGGAGCAGGATGCCGTCGCGGGCCGTCCGCAGGGGCTTCCGCTCTTCTTCCAGCAGGTTGCCCTCCCATGCCCTGTGCACGGAGCGATGGGTGTGCAATCGCGTGCGCACCGTCGAGCCGTGGGACTCGTACAGGCGCAGCACCACCTCGCCGCCTTCCTCCGCGAGCTTGACCGTATCGATGCGGATGGCGGGATGCTCTACCTGGAAGAAGGAGACGGCCGATTCGGGATGGGCCGTTGGCGCCAGCAGCAGCGGCTGGTTGAACGCGGCGGCAAACTGCGGAACCCGAGCCTCCCGCCAATCGCCACCGTGGGGATAGCAGGCATAGCGGAAGACATGATGTCCGCGGTCCGCCTCGGGATCCGGATAGACCGGCGCGCGCAGCAGGGAGAGCCGCATCTCGCCCCCGTAGGCGCTGTGGCCGTACTTCCCGTCGTTCATCAGCGCCAGCCCGCAGCCGGGCTCGCTGAGATCGGCCCAGCGGTGCGCGCACACCTCGAACCGCATCAGGTCCTGGCTGGTGTTGTAGTGCGTCGGCCGCTGGACGTGCCCGAACTGCATCTCGTAGGTTGCCGACGGCGAACGGACCGAGGTCGGAAACTCCACCTTCAGCAGCCGATGGGTCTCGTGCCAGTCCACTTCGCAGAGGAACTCCAGATAGGGGCTCAGCGCGTCGAGCCGGATGTGCTGGGTCATCCGGCTGTTCCCGCCGATATGGTACTCGGCCACCACCGTCGCGGAACAGGGCGATTGTTCGAGAAGCGAAACAGATTTCGCAACCGGCCGCTCGATGCACTTCTCGGCATGGAACACGTCCACGTCCCAAGCGTCGAAACTGTTCGGGTGGTCGTCGTACAGGGCGAACCGGTTGCCCGGCTCGGCCAGGAGGGATCGGCCGGTACGCTTGTGGTACAGCTCGGCCAGCCGCCCGTCCCGCGAAATCCGGACGCGGATGTGTTCGTTCTCCAGCGTGATCTGGCGCGCCGTTTCACGGACCCGCACGGGATGGTCCGGCTCGCCGGAGGGCGTCTGCACAGCCACTCCCATTGCAGGCGCATGGACGATCCCTTCCGCCCCCGCTTCCCGGCGCACGATTTCGCGGCGGGGAAAGTCCAGGGTGTTCGCCACCAGGACACGCGGCCCGGTCGCTCCCGCCATCGCGCGCAGCGCCTTCGCCCGGAGCGCCCGTAGCGATCCCAGCACATCCGCATAGTCCCGCGCGGCGTCCTCGTAGACCTCTCGGATGGACGATCCGGGTATGATGTCGTGAAACTGGTTGAGCAAAACAAGCTTCCACACGCGGTCCAGCTCCTTGCGCGGGTAGGCGCCCGTTCCGATCGCATGGAGGAACTCGGCATCGTGCAGCCCCTCTTCCGCCCGGCGGTTGTCCCGCTTGCACGCGGCCTGGGTCGTCAGGGTTCCGCGGTGGAACTCGAGGTATAGCTCGCCAACCTTGCTGACCCAGTCGCGGCCGTCTCGCTCCAGGCGCTCGAAGAACTCGTCCGGTGCGCGCACCTGGACGCGGGGCACCCCGTCGACGTCGCCCGCGCGGCGCAGGCGCTCGAGCATCTCCCGCGTAGGCCCGCCGCCCCCGTCGCCAATGCCGAACAGGTAGCAGCTCTCGTTGGAGCGGTCCAGATCCTTGTAGTTGCGTACGTGGAAGAGCAGCTCGGCGATGGTGGCGACGCCGTTGTACGTGTCCGTGGGAGGGAAATGGGTGAGCACCCTCGACCCGTCGATGCCCTCCCACCAGAACGTATGGCTGTCGGGCTTGTTGGTCTGGTTCCAGGAAAGCTTCTGGGTGAGGAACCAGTGCATGCCCGCGCTGCGGATGATTTGCGGCAACTGGCCGTTGTAGCCGAACACATCGGGATTCCAGAACCCGCGGCAGTAGCGTCCGAACTCCCGCTTGAAAAAGCGCTGGCCGTGGACGAACTGGCGCACCAGGGACTCGCCGGACGGGATGTTGCAGTCCGGCTCGATCCAGGTTCCGCCAACCGGAATGAAGCGGCCCTCCCGCACGTGCCGCTTGATCTCGGCGTAGAGCTTCGGCTGTCCCGTCCTGATCCAGTCGTACTGCTGCGCCTGGGAGCAGGCGAACTTGAACTCGGGATACTCTTCGAGCAGCCGCATCATCGTGCTGAAGGAGCGGTAGCACTTGCGCCGGGTCTCGGCCAGCGGCCAGAGCCAGGCGGTGTCGATATGGGCGTGGCCAATGGCGGAGATGCTATGCTGGCCGTCGCCGTTGCGAGCGGAAAGGTAGCTGCGGGCGATGCGCCGCGCCTTGGGCCACGTGGCCCGGCCCTCGGGAAGGATGGTGTTTACAAACGCATTCGCCGCATAGAGCGCCTGCGCACCGCGCGGCTGGTCCGGCGGAAGATGCTCCATCATCTCGGCGAGCGTGGCGAAATCCCAGTGGAGCGCCCAGGCGTCCCGGTCGAACGCGGCGATCTCGGCCTGGCGCAGCCGGTTGGTCTGGTCGGTGACCTGCTCCATGCCGAACAGAAGGTTGCAGGCCACCTCGATCAGCACCTCGATGCGCTCCCCGCCCCGTGCGCACTCCGTCAGCCGGTATTCCGGCCGGAGGGGGCGATCCCCCAGCGTACCCCAGAACGGACGCCCCGTGCCAGTAAGACCCTGGCGGGGCGAGCCGTTGATCCAGACACAAGCCTCGTTCTGGGAGTCCCAGAGCAGATGCACCTCGCGCCCTTTCCACGCCTTGGGGATGACAATGTCTACACGCACCCAGTGCGTGGACCAGAGCGGCTCGAACTTGTGGCCGACCTCGATCGGGCGGTATGCGGCGCTCCGGGCCTCCTCGTACGGCACCCGGCCCGGGGCGGCCCACGAGGCCAGCCGGACCGGGGCGCGTTCAGGATAGGCCGCGTTCAGCAGCGGCGCCAATTTCGCAAAGTTCAGGACGCGCTGGCGGGTCAGGTGCGGATGCTTCTGCATAGTGCTCCCGGTAACAGTGGACAGGGCCCGCCCCCGCGTCACGAGTGCCGAACCATCCGGCGCCGCAGGGCGAGCAGGCCCAGGCCGCAACCGACCAGGGCCAGAACCGAGGGCTCCGGGATCATCACGATCTGCGCGGCGTTGAGAAAGCCGCGCGGCTCGCCGAAGCTGCCCGCGACCGCCACATTCAGATAGTCGCCCTCGCCCAGCGTCACGGTGAACCTCGCATAGTTTTCACCCTCGAACCCGGTCCCGGTGCCGGACACCGCCCAGGCGGCAGTGGAGGAGGTCGAACCCTCCGAATAACGCAGCATCTGCATCTCATACCCGGTGAAGTTGAAGTTGCCCACGGCGTTAGTCACGCCGACATAGAAGAAGTTCGTGCTACTGTTGGAGGTGCTGGTGTTGCGGCCCACCAGTAAAACCTCGTAGCGGCCCGCCGACAGTCCGCCCAGTTGAAAGCCCACCTGCCGCGACTGCCCGGTGGTGCCCACGAAGATTCCGTCCCGCCCCACCGAAGTGTTGGTGTAGACACCTGTATTCACCGCTCCCCCCAGCGGGCTGCTGGTGGGCGTGGAAGCCAGATTGAGCGTCGTGGCGTCGCTGGATCCACCCAGGTTGAGCGACACCCCGGTAGCTGTCGTGCCATCCGACCACACCAGGCTGCCCGCCGCGATATCGGACGCCTGAACCTTGTTCCAAGCCGTATTGGTGAACGAGCCGTTGACCGTGTGGTAGGGGCTGTTGAGCGTGGAATTCGTACCCACCGTCGTGCTTCCGAAATCGAGCATGATGATATCGGCTTGGGCCGGCGCCAGGAAAAGCAGGCCCGCCAGGACCAGCCCCGGGACGCCATACGGCCCCCAAAACGACCGGCCAAGGCCTGCACGCTTCCCCTCGCGACTGCTGAAATACGTAGAGAAATCCATAAATCACCTCTTGCCGTAGGTTCACACCCAACTCGCGGACGCCGCCAAAGCAGCCCCCTTCATACGAGCACCCCAAACAACTGCCTTAAGCTACCCCACACTAGCTCTTTTGCAAAGCTTTATTAGCTCTTTTGCATATCTTTACCCCAACACACCTCTTGACACAGGAAGGCGCACCGCGTTTCCCCCCTGATTCCAACAAGTTGCACGCATTAGCGGGCGCGCGACCACGCGGAACCAGAACTGAGGAACCGGGAATCATGTAGTAACCATTTCCGGAGATTCGACGACCATCCCTACACCTAAGGGGCGCCCAGGGTGACGGTCACCGCGCTGCGAAATGAGAATCAAGCGCCTATGAACTCTTCGTTTACTCACAGCACCCCAAACTTCAAGCCTACCACGTCCTTAGCCGGCCGCTTTCAGGCCTGGGAAAGGCATTCTAGGACTATTATTCATGCTTCTTCCGTGGGAATCCAGTTGGCAACCAGGCCGTTGCCCAGGTCCAGCCCCATTGCCATAGCTATCAAAGCAAGTTCATACGCCTCTAAAATCCTTGCGGAAGGCTCACGGCTCGAAATACACCCGGATCAGAAAAAAATCCAGGCGGGTCTCTTCCAGCCCTTCGCCCGTCACGGACAGGTCAACTTCATATCGCTGGCCGGGAACCAGGAAGGTCCAGAAGCTTCCGTTGCCGAGAATGATGCAGACGTCAGGTGAAAACCAGTTCCCGCCCACATAAATATTGCCGGCAGATGAATCGTATCGCCTGTTGTGAAGCTCTGCCCCGTCGGGCGTCGACACGCGAAGCGACACCGAGTAGTTGGCGTTCCAGGTTCTTCTGATCCGCTCCACGTCCACCGCGTCCGAGCCGGCGTCCACCCTGAACGCTAATGCCAGAACATCATGAGGGGGGCACTCGAATGCGAACGCGCGATGCAGATCATTCTCCGCGAGAGAAAACGCATCGAGAAGCACATTCTCCCTTTTCGGAGCGGAGATTGTACAGCAGCTGCAGATCGAACAGGCGCCAAGCATGAACAGCACGTATCTCAGTCTCCGCATCCTTCACTCCTCTTTTTGCAGTAGTCCACGATTTTATCGGATCCATGCCTACAGTCGTTTCCGAACACACCGCATACATTTCCAAAACTCGGCTCCTTATATTCGCCCGGTTTGAAGTCTGGATCTGTCCGGATATTATCCAGGCAGCTATGAAGCCACTTATGTTGATTTCACACGGGCTTAGCTTGATAGTGGTGCACTCCTTCTCACCCGGATGGCTTTGATCGGCGTACTCTGCGTATTCGTCAGGTGATACGACGCCTTCCGGCATAAACCCTACGGAACCCGCCCCCCCTGGGTACTCAATCCAGCAATGAGTCGTCTTGTTTTCAAAAGGACCTACAGTCCGAGTGTTTAAGCAGCAACGCTTAACTCCTGCTTCCATTGCCTTCTTGTCGAACCTTGAGCACCCCTTGCCACCATCGTGCGCCGTTGCACCAATGCAGCAGCAACATTGCCGAACGGGGCTGAACTTCTCCCCGTCACAGCAACCTCGCCAAGGCCACCGCAAATTCCCAAGAATATCAATTTTATCCGCAGTGCTATTTGCAACGAACCCATATAGGTCCAGCCCACCCCTCTCCCCAATCGGATCCCGGTTCACCCACCGCCCCAGCCCAGGCAAATACATCTGGTACTCGTACTCACTGAACACAGTGGATTCGTCCCACGGCTTCGTGCTCCACCAGTGGGTGAAGGTGTCTGCGGCTCCGGAGGCAGCGGTGGTTTCGCCGAAGGGGCCGTAGGTTCGGCTCGCGGCCACCGCTCCGCTG
>CBFGVE010000148.1:0-6374 GCA_965651915.1 uncultured bacterium | reverse complement strand
CCGTGATCGAACAGGCCTCCATTCTCGTCGACAACGGTGTGCTCGTCGGCTTTGCCGAGCCCGACCACCTTCCTCCCGCCGCCGAGGTCATCGATGGCGGCGGCCGGCTGGCCATGCCGGGATTCATCCATTCCCACGTCCACCTCTGCCAGACCCTTTTCCGCGGGCTGGGGGAGGACCTTCCCCTGCTCCCCTGGCTGCGCACCCGCATCTGGCCGCTCGAAGCGGCCCACACCGAGGATTCCCTGCACGCCTCCGCCCTGCTGTCCTGCGCGGAGCTGATACGCGGCGGAACCACCGGTTTTTTGTCCATGGAAACCGTCCACAGCACCTCGGCGGTTTTCGAGGCGGTGGAGCAGGCGGGTCTACGCGCCCGCATAGGCCACTGCCTCATGGACGAGACCTCGGGTTATCCTCCTCTCGCCGTGCCGATCGAGGAGGGGCTGGACGCCTGCGAACGCCTGCTGGAGGACTGGGGAACCCATCCGCTCATCCGGCCTGCGGTGGCCCCCCGCTTCGTCCTGAGCTGTTCCGAGGCCAATATGCGCAAGGCGGCCGACTACGCCCGCAGCCGGGGCCTGCTCTTGCACACCCACGCGTCCGAGCAGGAGGCCGAGGTCGCCCTGGTCCGCGAGCGCACCGGCATGGCCAACATCGACTACCTTCACCACGTCGGTCTTACCGGTCCAGATGTCTGCATCGCCCACGCCGTGCATACCACGACCGAGGAGCGCGCCCTGCTGGCCAGCACCAACACGCGCATCCTCCATTGCCCATCCGCCAACCTCAAGCTGGGTTCGGGCGTGGCCCCCATTCCCGAATACCTGAAGATGGGCCTCACGGTTTCGCTGGGCGCGGACGGCGCCCCCTGCAACAACCGCCTCGACATGTTTCTGGAGATGCGCGATGCCGGCCTGATCCAGCATCCACGCCTTGGACCGGGCGCCCTGTCGGCCGAGGACATCGTCCGCATGGCCACCGAAGGCGGGGCCCGTACTTTGGGAATAGAAAGCGAAGTGGGCCGCCTCGCGCTGGGCCGCCAGGTCGATCTTATTCTGGTCGATACCGACTCCCTCCACGGCTGGCCCGGGACTGACCCCGCGACCCAGCTTGTGTATTCTGGCGAGGCCTCCGACGTGTGGCTGACCATGGTGGCGGGCCGGGTGCTTTACCGCGCGGGCCGCTTTCTCACCATCGACGAACAGCGGCTCCGCGCCGACGTACTCCGCGAGCGCGAGGCCATCGTGCAGCGGGCGGGGCTGGAGGAAGGGTAGGGGTGATTTTTTGGGTGGTGGGGCATTCCCTTTGTCGAGATTGTCACCTTCGGTGGTCTCCGGCTTCCCAATCGTCGTCCCGATCTTTGTCAAAACTTAGTCGCAAGCTTTGATCTACGTCTTTTACCCGTGCTGGATTCAAGTCAAAGAAATTGAGACCCTGGGATGTTGGGGTTCGACGAAGATCGGGGCAATGATCGGGACAACGATGAGAATCGCCAAAGATCTCGCATTTCAATCGAGCAGGGGCGGTGGCCGGTTTGATTCTGGCAGTTTGCTTCCGCCCGTCTTCCCCCGCAGCAACGTCATCCAGCCGGCGAGCAGCGCGGACACTCCGGGACTGGCGCAATAGGCAAGTCCCTGCAGGAATAGATTCTTCACCGCCACATCGTAGTCGCTACCGGGACGAACGATGTCGTAAGGGAAGTGATACACCACAACAACACAGAGCACGAGAACAACGCCAAATGCCACCGCGAAGTTCCTCCACACATGCGCCCTGGTCTTGGCGCGCTTGGATGCGACGACGAGTCCGGCGCTGCCCAGAATGGCCGCGATGACCACCCCCAGTACACATCCGACCAATAGCGCGCCTATGAGGATCATTCCCATTGTGGGTTCTTTAGTTTGGATGCTCCAGCAACCGGTAAAAGCGGATGGGATGGGCTTCGGTATCAATGAAGGCGTCCAGGCCGCCTGCACCTGCGCGCGGGCCTTGCGCGGGCTGCCACTGGTTTCCGATTAAATTGGTGCTGGCCTCTAGCGTGTAGGTGCGTGTAACCCAGGAGTCGAATGCGATAACACTGGCCCCTTGAACGCCCATCTGGAGATCAACCCCAGGAGTGTCCAGCGCCGCTGTGACCAGGACGCGATGAATGGTCATGCTCGAAATGCCACTCCAAGAGGGGACCTCGCTCGGCGGCTTGCCCGGCTGCCCGTTTTGCAGCGTGCCGGTATAGGGATTCACGTCTGGATCCCCGACCCAGTTGCCCCCGATTTGCTGCTGAACAATCAAGTCCCAACCATAGGCATCGGTCCACCATTTTTCGGTGTGGGGGTCGGGTGTGTTGACCCGCGTAGTGTCGTTGATGCCTGCGCGGACAAAGGCTTGGGTGGCATTGAGGGAGCCTGGGCGGTGAATTTCCGCCCAAACCGTCGCGCGGACGCCGGGCAACAATGGGGTGCCGGGCCATGGGTCGTGCAGAGTGTTGTAGCTTCCGCCGAGCGAAGATGCCGAGTGCACCGCGATCCGATACAGGTTGGTCCCGCTCTGAGCGGTGAACCCCTCCAGAATGTCAATCTCGTGGACCCCGGCCCCGCCTACGCCGCGCAGCCACACGGCAGGCCATACGGCATGGTTCCAGTCTGAGATAGTCACGTCGAACGCGAAGCGCAGACTGCGCACGTCATGGGCGAACCGGAAAAATCCGGTGCCGTCGGGCGCCTCGCGGGTAGACAAGCAGCCGCTTCGATAGCGCTTCGGCTCGCCGACACCGAGATCAACCGCCTCCAGAACCCGGGCATTCCCCTCGGCAAGAATGCGGTTGGGGTCATGGTGGTGCTTCGAGTTGTTTCCCGCTCCGTAGGTCTCGTTCATACCCGGACCATAGGCCGTCCAGAGCGCCCACCCATCGGTTTCCGTATCGTGGAGTACCCGGAGGTCGGCAGCGTGGCTTCGGTTGATCAACGTCTCGCTAGAAAAGATCGCCCCGCTAAGAACGAAAAGCACAGCCCAGCGCTTAGTGCGAGCCGTCATTGTTGGCGCGAATGGCTGATCCGTAGTACTGCGAGGAGTGGGTTGCATGGTGAGTGCTTAAAGGTAGTGCGTTGTCCTTAACCATACCCTTTGTCGCTAACCTTGTCGCGAGCTTTGTCGATCTCTTCCCCCTAGGTGGTCTCCGCTACGCTGCGGCGGTCGATTCCATTTTCCGGCACCACGGCTTCGTCACCCATCCGCTTGCAGTCAGACTGGTCGGAGAAATCAGACGTGTCCGATAAGTCAGACCTGTCCGACCTGTCACGGCACAGGACTCGGCAGCCCCGAAAGAAGAAGTGCAAGGATTGCAGAGCAGGCGATGGAAAAAATATTTCCAAAACGGAGCTACACGTTGAATAGGGCGGACAGGAGTGTTTGCCCTCCTTTTCCCCGATCCCCCGACGTGCCCGAAATCGGTTCGGTATGTAGTTGGGATTTTCGTTTAAACACTGGAGAAAGGGCAAGGATGGCGAGGGAAACAAAGAGGGCCCCAAGCGGAATCACGTAGTGGTTCGCTTGCGCTTGGGTGGCGATGCGTCCCTCGTGCCAGGCGTCGGCATAGATCGTCTGACTAGAAAGGGTCGCAGGGTCTGGCAAGTCCACATTCCGAGCGGCGTTCCAAAGGCCCGACCACAGCAGGCTGTGCGCAGCAAAGAGCAAGATCGCAATGGAAAGAATGCGCATGCCGCGCCTGGTCGAGAGGAGGGGTAGAACCGTCAACGTGACCAGCGCCGACCAGAGAAAAATTTTTACGATCATGAATCAGTTTCCTGTTAACCAACGGTGTGGGTTGACTTCATCCGCGCCAAAACGGCCTCTTTCATCTGCGCTACACTCCGGTGCGGTTGCCCAGTTTGGTGAAGTCGCCCGAACACCTCGTCCGCCGACTTGGTCAGCGGTTTCTCCACATTTGAACTACGAAACACGCGAAAGGGATTGGTTGGCGAATCGTTCATGTTCGATCTTTGGGTAGTCTCATCCTTGAACAAAATCCGTTCCGTTTTCATTTTCGCGCCTTTCGCGTGGTTCGTAGTTAAAAGATCGTATTTTGACTGTGTCTGCTCGCAATCAAAACCGAGGAATGGACTTTTGATCTGCGCGTTGCTTCGCCTCGTTGGCGCGAACGTCGCGTTGAATGGCAAAATTGGATTCCAGTCTGAGCTTGAGAAACCCGGGTGATAGGTAGGCCACGCTGCGATCATTGCGAATCCATATATTATCATTTGATCTTCTAAGGAGTTGTAGGATGAGCTTCCCAGGATTGGCGATGTCGGCTTTGCGCACGCGCGTCCACTGCTGTCCGCCGTTGTTCGCGGCCAGTACGGCGTCTGTTTCGGCGGTTGAAATCTTCAGCGCAGCCAGATTGGAGCCGGTTTTGGAGTACTCCATGCGATGAGCAATCCCATTGATGAATCCAATGGTGATGTTCCAGCCTTCGTAGAGATATACCAAGTTGGTGGTGTTCGCACCGGTCACAAGAGGGTGTAGGCGCAGTTGGATCGATGGTTCTTGGCGTTCTCCGGTGGTCCCATAGCGGGTGTCGCACTGGGTCTCGGTTTCCAACAGCCTTGCCTGGGCTACGGATACGGTGAAGAAAATTCCGAGCAAAAGGATGAGTGTGGGTGATTGCATTGGTTGGATGTCACGTTTACTGAAACATACTCATCGGTTTGTCGTGGGTATCTAGATTTTTGAATAGATTGCGTTTCGGGTCGTACTCGATGTTTGTCGAGTGGTCAGGATTGAGATAGTAGGTGAAGGACACCACAGGATTGTTGTCTTTAGTGTACTTAAAACTAAACCTTCCTCGGATCAATCCGTACAGGGGCCCTTCAGGATCATGGGATCGGACACGTAAGAAGTAGTTGACCTCGCTATCCCAGGTGCGTTGCTCTCCGGTGAAGCGATAGGCATCCGTCCAATGCCAGATTTCAGGAAGGGCGGAGGCGTCCACTTGCCTATAGTCGTATGCCTGGTACTGCTCTCGCGCGTCGCTATCCGCTTCGCGCAGGGACGCTAGGTAGCCCTCTTCCGGGGCCTGGAATGGCATGCGGTACTCGGACCTTGGGTAAATTTGCTGCGGAACGTACACGGCGCGCAGGCCATCCGCCGAGTCGGGAAAGGACACGTCGCCCATTATGCGGCGGCGGTCAAAAGTGCTTTCGCCGCTTGGTGCCGAGTCGACCTTGATCAGAAGGTCCGTCCGAAGGCCTTTCCCATGCGGCGCGACCAGGTCGCCGACCGCTAGGTCGTAGCCGAAAAGGCCCCCTTCGGCAGGCAGGGTGACTCGGGCTTTACGGGCGTACATCGGGATGGGATTTGTCACAGGACGCAGAACGACCGGAATCACGGGGTCATTCGGCAGCCAGCGGCCCCGTTTGACGGAATATCCCATGCTGGTCAGAGACAGCCGTCCATGCGTCGCATAGTAGGAGTGCTTTCGAACCGCATAGTGCCCCTCGTAGTGAAGCTTGCCACGCAGGACGTAGGCCCCCTCGGCATCGGTCCTTCCGGCAAAGCCCTTGCGATAATACCCGGCGATTTCCGCGTGGGGGATGGGGTTCTCCGAGGCGTCAATAACACGAAATTCAACGGGCATGCGCATCGTCGGATTCAGATACGTGTTGTAGGTATCCACTGGCAGGAATACGGTGTCGGATAGGATGGAGATAGGGAGATCGATGAGCGCCAGGGGGAGCCAGTACAATTCTCCAGTCACAAAGTCAAAGCTGGGTCCACCACGCGACGATTGCATGCTCGCATGGGCGACTCCCAAATCGATCCGGGTGGCGGGAAAGAGGGTGTCCACATGCCCGGTGGCTCGTCCTACCGTTGCAAGACTTGTGGCGCAACCCGTGGTCATTTGAAGCAGCGAAATCAAGAGGCCCAACCGAAGAAGCAGGATCTTCAGCGGGAGTGTGCGGGCGCATGAGGAAGGAACTCGATTAGGGCACATCATCGGGTAGCCGCCTTGTTTTCGAATTTGTTGGGGCGAGGATAGTCTTTTCGACAAAGCAGAAAAATGTTCATGAGCGGGACAAGTAACCACAGGCCGTTGCGGCTTACGTCGTGGAGGCGTCGTACAGAAGCACGGATTAATGGGAAGGCGGCGACTGTGGTATAAAGTAGGATACATAAGCCGAGTGGATTGCGGGTCAGGAGGTCAAGCGCGATGGCGGCTAGTGAGAGGCCTCCATGGACCAACAGGAAGTTCCCATAGGCCCGTCGGCTAACCCGTGTGCCAGGTGACGAGCCGCTTCGGCCAGCCCATACGTCCTTAAAGTCTTTACAGTAGCGTCCCATAGGCGGCGGTAGGAACTTTATATAGGCTGGCCGGCAGGCTA
>CBFGVE010000147.1:0-6380 GCA_965651915.1 uncultured bacterium | reverse complement strand
CGCCTTCCGGCCCCAGACCGTCCAGGAGATGTCCCACGCCCTCAACGACGCGCGCGACGACCAGGCCATCGGGGTCATCATCCTCACCGGCGAAGGCGAGAAGGCCTTCTGCTCGGGCGGCGACCAGCGCATCCGCCGCGACGCCGGCTACGAGGACGCGCAGGGCGTGCACCGCCTCAACGTCCTCGACTTCCAGCGCCAGATCCGCACCTGCCCCAAGCCGGTCGTCGCGATGATCGCGGGCTACGCGATCGGCGGGGGGCACGTCCTCCACGTCATGTGCGACCTCAGCATCGCCGCCGACAACGCGGTCTTCGGACAGACCGGCCCGAGGGTCGGCTCCTTCGACGGCGGCTACGGGGCCTCCTACCTCGCCCGCATCGTCGGCCAGAAGAAGGCCCGCGAAATCTGGTTCCTCTGCCGCCAGTACAACGCGCAGCAGGCGCTGGAGATGGGCCTGGTCAACACCGTGGTTCCGCTCGACCGGCTGGAGGAGGAAACGGTGCAGTGGTGCCGCGAGATGCTCCAGCTCTCGCCCATCGCGCTGCGCTGCCTCAAGGCCTCGCTCAACGCCGACTGCGACGGACAGGCCGGCCTGCAGGAGCTGGCGGGCAACGCCACGATGCTCTACTACATGAGCGAAGAGGGCCAGGAGGGCAAGAACGCCTACCTCCAGAAGCGCAAGCCCGACTTCAGCAAATTCCCCAAGCGCCCCTAGCGGCGTGTTTCACCGGCAAGTCTACCTGAATAGCGGGCGCGGGGTAATTCGGGCCGGAGGCGCTTTGTCTTGCGGTGGCGGGGTGGTGGGGCTATACCAGCGGCATGACCGAAGAACTGCCCGACTCCCCGAATGAATCCCCCACCGACTATGTAGTCCCCCACTGGCCCAGTGCCGACCACTGCGGCATCGTCGCGGTCATCGGCAAGGCCAACGCGGGAAAATCCACCCTCGTGAACCGCCTGCTGGGCGAGAAGGTGAGCATCGTCACCGCGATTGCCCAGACCACCCGCAATGTGGTGCGCGGCATCCTGACCGAGAAGCGCGGCCAGCTCGTCTTTCTCGACACCCCAGGCATCCACAAGCCGATTACCCCGCTGGGCAAGCGTATGAATTCGGTCGCCCGCGACGCGGTCGAGGGTTCCGACGCCATCCTGCTGGTGCTCGACGGCTCGGTGCCGCCTTCGCCCGAGGACGAGGGCTGGTTCCGCCGCCTCCTGTTCGCCGACGAGCCAGTGGTGGTCGCCATCAACAAGCGCGACCGAAGCGACTGGAACCCGGAGCCCTACCGCGCACTATGGTCCACCCTCGAAGCCGACAAGAAGCAGGCCAAGGCGGCGACCTGGCTGGAGATCTCCGCCGAGACTGGCGACGGGGTGGACGGCCTCATGGACCATCTCTTCGGCCTGATGCCGCCGGGTCCGCTGCTCTTCCCTGCCGAGGTGCTGACCGATTTCCCCCGCAAGCTCGCCATCGCCGACATCATCCGCGAGAAGATCATCCCCGGCCTGCTCGACGAGCTGCCCCACATGGTCGCGGTGGGGGTGGACAAGATCATCGAGGGCGACGAGTGGACCATCGAGGCGACCGTCTACGTCGCCAAGCCTACGCAGAAAGGCATCGTGATCGGACACAAGGGCCGCCGGCTCAAGACCGCGAAGTACCAGGCCGAGCAGGACCTTTCGGCCATCTTCGAACGCAAAGTGACCCTCACCCTCTGGGTCAAGGCCGAGAAAAACTGGACCCAGAACCACTTCCTGCTCAAGCAGCTCGGGTATGTGGAGTAAGGGCGCGGATGTGCCCGGCAGGCTTGTGGCAGAAGCGCTAGCGGGAAGGAGGCTGGCTTCTTAGGGCCTCGGCCAAATCGGCCATGTCCTGGGGGAGTGGGGCTTCGAATTCGAGTGGCTCGCCGGTCATGGGGTGCTGGAAGCTCAGGCGCGCGGCGTGGAGCATCTGGCGCTCGGCCCGGATCCCGCCGGGGAGCGGGCGCCCGCGACCGTACACCTCGTCGCCGAGGATAGGGTGGCCGAGGTGGGCCATGTGAACGCGGATCTGGTGGGTGCGGCCGGTCTCGATGGCGACCGCGAGCTGGGTCGCTTCGCGGTAGCGCTCGACCACGCGGTAGTTGGAGATAGCGGTGCGCCCGCCTTCGACGTCGGCGCTCATCTTCTTGCGGTCGGCAGGGCTGCGGCCCACGCGGGTCTCGATGCGCCCGCTAAAGCGGGGCACGTGTCCGCGCACCAGCGCCCGGTATTCCTTGCTGACCTCCCGCGACTTGAATTGCTCCTGCAGCCGGGCGAGGGACTGGTCGTGCTTGGCCGCAACGAGGAGGCCGCTAGTGTCCTTGTCGAGGCGGTGGACGATGCCGGGGCGGATCTCGCCGCCGATGCCCGCGAGGTCGGTGCAGTGGGCGAGCAGGGCGTTGACAAGGGTGCCGTCGGCATGGCCGGGCGCGGGGTGTACGACCATCCCGGCCGCCTTGTTGACGACGATGATGTCGGCATCCTCGTAAACCACGTCGAGGGGGATGTCCTGGGCGACCAGCTCCACCACCACCGGCTCGGGGAGCTGGTAGTCGATACGCTCGCCGCCGGCAAGGGCGTGGCGGGGCTTGACGGGCTGTCCGTCCACCGTGACCCGGCCGTCCCGGATCAGCGACTGCCAGCGCGAGCGGGTATGCTCGGGCAGGACGCGTGGAAGCCAGAGGTCGAGGCGTTGGCCGCGTTCTTCCGGGGGTACGGTGAGGGAGGGCATGGGGGGAAGGGGTGAGGGAGGATACCTGAAAGCTGAGTACGAAAAAAGGCGGCCTGTGCAGGCCGCCTTTTTACATGGGGAAGATGCAGGGTGGGCTTAGCCCCCGATCTGCACCCGCACGAAGCGGCGGATGGTGAAGCTGTCGCCCACTTCCTTGCCGCGGGCGGCGAGGTACTGGGTGACGCTCTGGTCGGGATCCTTGACGAAACCCTGCTCCTGGAGGCAGATCTGGGAATAGAACTTCTCGAGCTTGCCGGCGACGATCTTGTCGATGATGTTGGCGGGCTTGCCTTCGACCTGCTTGGCGTAGATTTCCTTCTCCTGGACGACAAGCGCGGGATCGACCTGGTCGCGGGAGAGGCACTGGGGGTTGCAGGCGGCGATGTGCAGGGTGACGTCCTTGGCGGCGTCGCGCAGCACCTCGGTCGAGGCCGACTCGGCCTTGCCGCAGCCCACTTCGAGAAGCACACCGACCTTGCCGCCCAGGTGGATGTAGGTGGCGAGGAGGCCGGCGCCCTGGAGCTGGAAGCGGAAGTTGCGGCCAACCTTGAGGTTTTCGCCGATCTCCTGGATCTTGGCGGTAAGCTGGTCGGTGGTCTGGGCGGCGAGTTCGCCGTCGGCGACGCCGAGCGCCTGCTGGGTGAGCTGGGCGACGAAGGACTGGAAGCCCTCGTTGCGGGCGACGAAGTCGGTCTCGCAGTTCACTTCGATGATCGTGGCGGTCTGGCCGTCGGCGCTAACCGCGGCGGAGACAAGCCCCTCGTTGGCGGCGCGGCTGGCCTTCTTGCCGGCCACAGCGGCACCGCGTTCGCGGAGCAGCTTGTGGGCGAGTTCCTTGTCGCCCTTGGCTTCGATGAGCACGTTCTTGCACTCCATCATGCCGACGCCGGTGGCGTCGCGGAGTTCCTTCACGAGGGAAGCGGTAATCTGGGTCATGGGTATCGGGTTCCTTTAATGAGATGGAGGGCGGGACGCGCGGGGCGTCCCGCCCGCCGGGGTTCAGGCCTGCTCGGGGGCGGCCGCCTCGGGGGCAGCGGCTTCGGGAGCGGGCGCTTCAGGCGCGGGGGCGGGTGCCGCGGCATCGGCGGCGGCTTTCTCGGCCTTCTTCTGTTTGGTAGCGGCCTTCGCCTTGTCGAGGGCTTCCTGGCGGGCCTTGCGGGCCTTTTCCTCGGCGGCCTTCTTCTTGGCGGCGGCTTCGGCCTCCTCGGCGGCCCGGCGGCGGGCTTCCTCGGCGGCGACCTTGGCGTACTCGTTCGACGCCTCCTGGATGGTGTCGCCGATGACCTTGATGATCAGGCGAATCGCTCGGATGGCGTCGTCGTTGCCGGGAATGGGATAGTCGATCGAGTCGGGGTTGCAGTTGGTATCCACCAGGGCGACCACGGGGATCTTGAGGCGGTTGGCCTCCTCGACCGCGATGGACTCGCGGTTCACGTCGACCACGAACAGGGCGCCGGGAAGCTGTTCCATGTTGGCGAGGCCGCTCAGGTTGCGCTGGAGCTTGGTCAGCTCGCGGCGAAGGCTGGAGGACTCCTTCTTGGAGGGGAGCTTGTCGATCGAGCCGTCTTCCACCATCGCCTCGAGCTCGCGCATGCGGTTGACGCTCTTGCGGATGGTGGTGTTGTTGGTGAGGGTGCCGCCCAGCCAGCGGTGGGTGACGTAGAACTGGTTGAGCTTCTCGGCGGTGCCCTTGATCACGTCCTGGGCCTGCTTCTTGGTGCCCACGAAAAGTACGCCGCGGCCACGCACGACCGTATCGTAGATGAACTGCTGGGCTTCCTTGAGCAGCGCGAGACTCTTGGAGAGGTCGATGATGTAGATCCCGTTGCGCTCCGCGAAGATGTAGCGCTTCATTTTGGGATTCCAGCGCTTCGTCTGATGTCCGAAGTGCACGCCTGCTTCGAGCAGGTCGCTGACGGCAACCGAGGGGTGCCGGGAGTGGGCAGTGGTCATGGTATAGGCCTCCAATGGGGGTTGTTTCCTGCTCCGGGGCGCGGGAAAAATCCGCTTTGGCCCTCCGGAGGAGGAGGGCACTCGCTTCCTCCCGGGACTATCCCGGGATGGTTGGGTTTGCCTTTCGGCCGACTGAGCCCCGGCTCAATCGAAGCGAGCGAACATAGCGGGAATGCGGAGTTTGGCAAGCGAAAAACGATGAAATCCGGCGATTTTCGCGGAGCCGGGCGTTTGCGGGTGGACTTTGCCCGGCGGCGGGACTACATCTAGGACCGCCATGACCGACGACTTCAACATGATGTCCAACATCACCTTCTGGTGCGCCTTCGCGGCGTGGTTCATCGCCCAGCTCCTCAAGTTCTTCTTCCATATTCTCCGCACCCGCCAGGTGGACTTCAACATTCTGGTGAGCACCGGCGGCATGCCGAGTTCCCACTCCTCCCTAGTCAGCGCGCTGGCGACGGCGGTCGGCCTGCTCGAAGGCTTCGGTAGCCCGGTGTTCGCGATCGCGGTGGTGTTCGCCGGCGTGGTGATGTTCGACGCCCAGAGCGTGCGGCGCGCGGCGGGCACCCAGGCGCGGCTGCTCAACCAGATCGTGGAGGAGCTGTTCAAGGAGCATCACCTTTCGGAGAACAAGCTCGCCGAGCTGCTCGGCCATACTCCGCTCGAAGTCTTCTTCGGCATGGCGCTGGGCGTCGCCACCGCGCTGTGCATGGTCTCCCTTTGGCTGGTCTGAGGCAGTGACGGACTCCCGCAGCCCCTCGTTACGGGGCTGAAATGCACCCGACCTCCATATCGCCCTTAAAAAACAAGGTCGAAACGAAACATTTGCATTGCGTTTATGCGCGTTCCACGTATGCTCGCATTCAAATTCAACCGCTGATGCGGGGGCTTCCCTGAGCAAGGCCGGTTGCGAACGACACCGTCAACAAGGAGTAATTCAATGGCTGCGAAAGCTAAGACCAAGTCCCAGATCATCGCGAAGATCGCCGAAGATACCGGCCTCACCAAGGTCCAGACCAAGAGCGTCATCGAAGCGCTGGTCGCGATGTCCTACAAGGAAGCCAAGAACGGCTTTACCGTTCCCGGCCTCGGCAAGCTCGTCGTCGTGAAGCGCAAAGCCCGCATCGGCCGCAACCCCGCCACCGGCGAGTCGATCAAGATCCCGGCCAAGAAGGTGGTCAAGTTCCGCCTCGCCAAGGCCGCCAAGGAAGGCTGCATGTAGCTTCCGGCAGCGATATCGTTCTGCCTGGACCGCGGCCGCGAGGCCGCGGTCTTTTTTTATCCGTCAAGGGACTCCGCCTTTACGCCGGCCACTTCCCCCCTTTCCTCTTTGGGAACTACGGTGTATGGTAGGGCTGTTGTCGGTTGCTCCCCTCCCCGCGCAGCCCCGTACCCGCCATGCACGACATCCCGATGAAACGAACCGAAATTGCTACCGATGTCTGCGTCGTTGGAGCCGGGCTTTCCGGGCTGCTCGCCGCGCGCGCCTTGCGCCAGGCGGGCCTCGGGGTGGAAGTGCTCGAAGCGTCCGGCCAGGTGGGCGGTCGCATGGGTTGCGCCGAGCTGGCCTTGCCCGATGGCCGCACCGCCCGCTTCGACGCCGGCTGCCAGTTCATCACCGTGGGCGACCCTCTGTTCGCCGAGATCGTCGAGCAGTGGGAGGCGGTCGGAC
>CBFGVE010000146.1:0-6381 GCA_965651915.1 uncultured bacterium | reverse complement strand
CTGATGACAAGAAGGGGGAGCGGCTCGTGGTCCTCTACACTTCCGAAGCCGGACATCCCGACCGGCTCCGCGCCGCGATGGAGTCCGCGCCACTGCCGAACCTGTGGAAACCCGGGCGCGATCAGTACTATCAGGTTTCTGCCATTCCGCTGCTGGGCTCGGGAAAAATGGACATTCTCAGCTTGCGCCGTATCGCTATCGTCGTTGTGGAGGGGGGTGGTTTGGGGGCCTGGATTATGGGTCGGGGGGGGGGGGGGCGTTAAACCGCCTTGCCGAGCTGGGCTACTTCATCCGCCACGCACACCGCCTGGGTGACGGAGAAGTATGAGCCTGGTAATCCGCGGCCGCATCTCCCAGTCAGTCCGCCTCGGAGACGGGAGGGCGGCCAGCACCTTGCCGTTCGCGGAGGGAGCCGAGTGCGCTGGATTGGTTCGGGGTGGGGCCCCGAGGCGCGCTAGGCAGGAAACTCGGCCACGACCTCGATTTCGACCCTCGCTCCTAATGGCAGGGCGGCAACCTGGATGGTGGACCTGGCAGGCTTGTGCTCTCCAAAGGCCGCAGCGTAGAGTTCGTTGACCGCCTTGAATTCTCCGAGATCAACCATGAACATGGTGGCTTTGACCACGTTTCCCAGACCTAGACCTGCACCTGCCAGCACCGCCCGAAGATTGCTCAGGACCTGCTTGACCTGCTCGGGGGCGGTTGTGCCTACGATTTGCATGGTGGAAGGATCGAGGGGGATCTGGCCGCTGCAGAACAGGAGGTTGCCGGTACGGACGGCCTGGGAATAGGGGCCTACGGCGGCGGGAGCGTCTTTGCTGGCGATAATTTGCATGGGGATAACCTTAAGTTGGAATGGGACGGGGGTTGAAAGCGCGCACTATGCATGAAACACATGGGAATGTCCATTTCTCGTGTGCGAGGCGTCACGTTCTGAGCAGCGGAATAAAGAACAGGTCGAGTTTCCGTCCTCCTTTGCCGTCGTTAGCATAACGGAAGAGACGCCACAGAAAGTGGGTAGATTTTCCTCCCTCCTCGGTTCGGTCGTAGGTGATGAAGGGAAACGCATCTACCTGCACCTCGCCGTTCTCCCTCCGGTAGTCCCACAGCTTCCAGAGCAGGCGGCGGCGGACCTTTTCGTGTTCGGGGCCGCTTGTGCTACGCGAGGTGTACATGCTGAGCAAAAGGGAAGTACGGGATTGGGTGACGTTTTTTTCGACTTCGGTTGAGCTTCGGTAGCTCCATAATGGAAACAGTCGGTGCTCGAGGCCCTGCCGGCTGCGGTTTCCATCCGCCTGGGCCCAGTATTGCTCGGATTTTTCATAGTGGCCTAGCAGGAGCACATTCAGCTCAGTCGATTCGCTTCGGTTCGGTGCGCGGTATTGCTTTATGCCGTTCAGTGCCTGAGCGTCGCAGTCTTCGGGTGGAGTCCAGCTATGGCTGACATGGCGGTAGCTGTAGAAGGGGAAGATCCTTGAGCCGTGCCCGGTCGATGATTTCCAGCGGCGGCCAAGGAAAAGCAGGTGGTTATCGTCATAGTACCCGGTATGACGATCCACCTTGCTGCGGTACAGAGGCCATACCCAGAATCCCCGGTAGCCTCCGGTATAGCTCCCCACCAGAGGCGTGGCGTAGTAGCGGTAGGCGTCGAGACGGTTCTTGTCGTGGCCGTAAAGCAAGGTGAAAAACTGGTGGTCGCCCTGGTAGCTGTAGAGGGGCAAGAGATGGCCTGCTCGCTGATCAGGCTTGCCGCTGCTGCGTTTGCGGTACAATCCGGCCAGCGCCCATACATCCTTGACTTCCTCGCTCTGGTCGATCCGGGCGAGCAGCGGGGGAATGAGCGTATGGCGCACGCCATCCTTCTTCCAGCGGGCGTAGGTCAGCGAGAGGAACCGGTCTTCGGCCTCGTTGTAGGCGTAGAAGGGGAAGAGGTGGTGCCTGGTGGAGTTCCCCTCCCGCGAATAGTTATACAGCGGCGCGAGCACCCACAAGTGGTAGGCGTCCGGTCCTCTATCCCGCCAGGTGAGGAGCGGATAGACATCCCAGCGGAATCGGCCATCTGGGTAGTGCTGCCAGCCTCCGAGTAGGGTGGCGTGCATCGATCGCCGAACGTTCTCGCTGTGGAAATAGAAGGGAACAATCGCAGTCCAGCGATTGGTTTCGGCGCGATCTCGGTAGTGGGAGTAGGGAAGCGAGACGAAGAGATCTCGATCTGGGCTCTTGTGGCGGTAGAACAGCGGAGCTATGTAGTCTTTGCTCTCTTTGGGCTTCCGCTCGTGGCCGGCCAGCCCGAACAGCGTATGCAAGGTCCGTTGGCCGGGAGCGCTGGAGCCCCAGGAGAGCAGGGGAGGGCACAGCCACCGGGCGTGCTCGCCTTCCACCGACCGGGCCCAGGCCAGGGAAACGAATTCCTTGCGCTCCCGGTCCCTGCCTGCGTAGTAGAAGGGGAAGGCCATCTCCCAGCTCATCCCTTCTTCGGCACTTTGTCCTTGCGACCAGGGCAGGGAGAAGAACCGGGATTCGCCCGGACCTTTGGCGTGGTAGTACAACGGAAAGACATAGCTTCCTCGGCGCTCGGAATTCTTGGTCTGCCAGTGGCCCGTCAGAGGCCACAGAGCGTAGCCTTGGGTGGATTCGGGTGTTTCCGTGTGTCCGTACAGAGGCCAAATGCGGCGGACCTGCTTGCTGGGGCTGTTCTTGTAGTGGACGAAGGGCCAGGGCGCATAGAGGCTTACGTAGTCCTTCCGCCGGGAGAGGGAATACAGCGGTAGAATGCCGTGGTATCCATATGCCCCGCTGTAGGGCTGGTCGAAGCGCCAGTAGAAGGGGAAGGCAACCCGGTGGTTGTCGCCCCAGAAGAAGGGGAAAATCCAGTTATAGTCGCCACCCACATTGATTTCGCTCAAGGGGTACAACACCCGGATGCGTGGGTGGCGTGCGGTATTCACGGCAAACAGCGGTCGCAGGGAGAAGTTGTCGTCGCTGACTTTGACGATGGGACCGAAGGCATGAAACCCTTCCTCGGACACGTAGACGATGGGCCACAGGTTCAGCCGTTCCCTGTTGGGGGCCTTGTCGGCCAGGGTGTCGAGTGCGAGAAGGGATAGTAGCGGAATCAATAGTGCGCGTGTCATGGAGCCTCCTTGTTGCGTCGCGCAGTAAGCGCGATTCGTGCCAGCCGGGTTGAAGAGTGAATAATGGTCAAAATCCAGGTATAACCCGCCGCAGTGGTGTACAGGGAATGAGTGGCCTATGCGAGAAATGAACAGCCATCTAACCGTCGGCGTGAATGCGGTTGCGGCCTTCGCGTTTGGCGGTCTGCACGGCGACGAGCGCACGGGAGAACACGATCGATGGATCGGTGTCTCCGTCAGCCGACCCTGCGACGCCAATACTTAGGGTGACCTGGACGGATGGCCGCGTTCGTCGGCTTGCCGTCGGCTTGATCGGTTTGTTCTTCGGCCTACGCCAACTCCGGAGGTAGAAGGGCCGGGCGGCAATTTTCTGGTGGAGCTGGGTGATGGTGTCGTGAATATCGGCTTCGTCGAGTCCCTTGAACACTAGCGCGAATTGGTCTTCGCGGTAGCGAAAGGCCGTCGCGCCTATTCCCTTGACGCTAAGCTGAGCGGCCATCATCCGCAAAGCTTGGTTGCCGGTATCCCAGCCGTGGCGCTCGTTGAACTTTTGGAAGTGGTCGAGATCGGCGATGGCGATGGTGAGGGGGGGGCGAAGGTTCGGCAGTAGCTCGGCAAAGGCCAGTTCGCCCGGTAGGCTGGTGACTTCATCGATGTAGGCAGGCCGGTGGAAGGCGGCGAAGAGGCCGGAGGCGAGGATCAGGATGGCCGAGGTTTCCAGCAAATCGGCCGAACGGGAGTCGTTCCAGAAAAACAGAGCGCAGGCGAATGCGGCGAGCGACCAGAAAAGGGATGCTTCGATCGCTCCCGGCCTGCGCCAGAAACGAAGCGAAGTGACCAGCAGCCCGGCTCCGAGGGCAATGGCGCCTGACTGGGGGTGCGAGGCCAAGCTTTCCGGCCAGGACGAAAACCACTCCTGCCGCAGCCAATTCGTTGGTCCGGGATGCAGGTCGATAAGCAGGTGGGCGGCAAGGGGGATCTGAATGGCGACTAGAGCCGTCTTGGCTAAGCTTTGCAGGTTGAAGAGACCTCGCTCGCGGAAGAAGCAAATCACCATGAAGTTCAGGGGCAACGCAACCGCGACCAGGTTGAGTACGTCCTCACCGAAACCCGAAGGCGACCCTACCCAGCGGTCGCCAAAATGGAATGCCAGCAGAAGGACCAGCAGGGCGTAGAGCACCCGTGAGCGGCTGAAGCGCCAAGCCATCAGGGCGGTTGCTGCGAGGGCTCCGTAGTAGACCAGGGAGAGTAGGAAGAGGGGAAGCAGGCGGGACAGGCCCAAGTGACAGATCAGGACCGCCACCAGCAGCACAAAGCCCGAGGGCCAGAATAGTTTCCATAGGCGCGGGGTCATGTTCGCAGTATGCCGGGTGAGGACGAGCCGCGCAAGCGGGAAGCATTGCCGCTTGTCAGCTTCGCTGTGGGCCGTGTAGCATGTCCGCATGCCGAGGATCGCCTCACACTCTAGATCTCGCCTGTTCGCGTTGCCTATGGCCTCGCGAGCCGTCTTGGCCGGGTGTGCGTGGGCTTCGCTTTTTGCGATTTGCCCGGCTGATGCCGATCTGCTGGTCCTGAGGAACGGGAGCCAGATGGAGGGGGAGTTGCTTGGCGAGTCCGAACAGTGGGTTGAATTCAAGGAATCCGGCATCACCATCCGGCTACAGCGTAGCCAGATCGCGTCCATCACGCGTGCTCCCATTGCCTCCGGAGCGACGCGTTCGGCCAGAAGCTCGGCTAAAGCGGCGCCTGAAATTACCGACCCGGTCACCCGGGAGATCGTGGCCCAGGCCGAGACCGTACTCCAGGAGTTGGACCAGCTTCGCGATGTGGCTGTAAAGAGCCGCGAAAGGTCGGCTGAGCTTCAGCGTCGCAATTCGGGGCTTCTTGATGAAAAGCGGAGGCTGATTGAGGCTCTCCACGCTGCGAGGAGCGAAGCCGAGCGCCTGAAGCCAACCGATGAGCGCAACCAGTTCGGCGCCCTGCCGGCGGGCTACCGCAAACAGGTTCGCGACTATTCGGAAAAGCTGAAGGAAGCCAACACGATCAACGCCCAGATCGTAGCCACCGAGAACGCCCTTCAGCAGAACACCGCTGAGATCCGCCGTATCGCCGCTGCAGCCCAGAACTATATGCACGCCCTTGGACGTCACTCGCACTTGTGGACGGCCCAGCTCCGGGATCTCGACATCGCCCAGATGTCTCCTTCCGCCGATGAGAAAATTTCCGTTCTAAATAAAGCATTCTCTCGCCATCTGGAGAGCCTTCGCAGCCATTCGATTCCCCACCAGCGGGTGGGAAATCACCTCCTCGTGACGGTGAAGCTGAATGACCGGGCCGAGGCGACCTTGATGGTCGATACCGGGGCCTCAACCCTGTTGATCAGCCGGACCACTGCAGACCGCGCCGGCATACGGCTTGAACCCGACCCGGTCGTCATGCGTCTGGCCGATGGCAGCGAACGATCCATGCGGGTGGGCATGGCCGACTGGGTCCAGGTTGGAACCGCCCGGGCGGCCACCGTGCCTGCCGCAGTCACCGACCTTCCGCTGGGCGAAGGCATCGACGGGCTTCTGGGTATGAGTTTTCTCGGAAGGTTCGATGTTTCCATTGATTTGCAGAAGGAACGGTTTATTCTGCGCTCCCTCGAACCCTGAACTCCTCCTCCGAACCACTCTCCCGGATGCCACCGATGACCGACCACGAAATCTCCCAACTGTGCGCACGACCTGAACTTCCGTCCCCCACCTACATCGTCCACGAGGGTCTCCTACAGCGTAATTTGGACGTACTCAACCGGGTGCAGCGGGAGAGCGGCGCCAAGATCATTCTCGCCCTAAAGGGATACGCGACCTTCGCGACCTTTCCCCGGATTGCGAAGGTGCTTCACGGCACTACCGCCAGCTCGCTCAACGAGGCGAAGCTTGGGCGCGAGGAGTTTGGACGCGAGGTCCACGTCTACGCGCCCGCCTACAAGGACGCCGAGTTCGCCGAGCTTCTGAAGATCTCCGACCACATCGTCTTCAATTCCTTCAACCAGTGGCGCCATCACCGCGAGGCTGCACGTGGTGCCTCTGGCAGGGTTTCATTCGGACTCCGCATCAATCCCGGATACTCCGAGGTGCAGGTTGACCTCTACAATCCCTGCCGCCCGGGTTCCCGGTTCGGCGTGACCCGAGAGCAGATGGAAGGCCAGTCGCTCGAAGGCCTCGACGGGGCGCGGGCGATCCGCGAGGCGCTCGCCACCGAG
>CBFGVE010000145.1:0-6395 GCA_965651915.1 uncultured bacterium | reverse complement strand
ATCCGATGTGAAAAATGCGATTCGCACGTTCAGCAGGGAGGAAAAGTGGTCCAGCAGCTTCCGCATAGCCGGCTGGATACTGTAGGCCTCCGTTTCGCCCATCTGTTTCATGGACTAAAAGTACTCTCATATGCAGATTTGTCCATGCTAATTGTGGCCCCGTCCATTTACGGATTGGAGGCTTTGCCGTTTCATTGCGGCTCAAGGAGACCCCTATGACCCAATCGCCCTATTCTGTACTGGTAACCGGAGGATGCGGATTCATCGGCTCGCATCTGTGCGAGGAGCTTCTATCCCTGGGCCACAGCGTCCGCGTGCTGGACGACCTGTCCTCCGGCCACCTGGAAAACATTGCCCCCTGGCAGGACCGCATCTCGCTCATCCGGGGAAGCGTGACCGACCGTGACGCCGTGGAGTCCGCCATGCGGGGCGTCACCCATGTTTTCCACGAGGCCGCGCTGGTCTCCGTGTTCGATTCGGTCAACCAGCCGGTCAAGACCCACGATATCAACGCCACGGGAACCCTGAACGTCCTGGAGGCGGCCCGGGCCGCCGGAGTCAGGCGGGTCCTCTTCGCCGGCACGGCGGCTGCCTACGGCAACAATCCCGAGCTGCCCAAGCCCGAATCGATGACCCCGGAGCCCGAATCCCCCTACGCGGCGTCCAAACTGGCGGCGGAGCACCTGCTGAGGGTCTACGCCCGGCTGTATGGGCTGGAGACGATCGTACTGCGCTACTTCAATGTCTACGGGCCGCGCCAGGACCCCAAGTCCCCCTACTCCGGCGTTATTTCCAAGTTCACCGACGACCTTCGTGCCGGGAGGACCCCTACCGTCTTCGGCGACGGCCTCCAGTCGCGCGATTTCGTCTTCGTGAAGGACGTCGTGCAGGCCAACATCCGCGCCCTGTTCGGCGAGAGGCCGGGACTCGGCCAGGTGTACAACGTCGGTTCCGGCCGCACCGCGACGCTCCTCGATCTCTGCAAGGTGCTCGGCGACCTTTGCGGAAAAACCGTGGTCCCCGAACACAAGCCCCCCCGCTCCGGCGACATCCGCCACAGCGCGGCGGACATCACCTTGATCCAGCACGAGCTGGGCTACGTCCCCACCTACACCCTCGAGGCGGGTTTGCGCCTCCTATGGGAGAGCATGCCACAATGAACCGAAACACACCCGCCGATTTTTCCCCCATTGGCAAAGCCTTCAATCTGCCGGGAGAGCTGGTCGAGGCCATCCCCTATGGTTCAGGCCACATCAACGACACCTTCCGCGCCACCTGCCGGGATGCCGGTCGCGAGACCCGCTACATCCTGCAGCGCATCAACCACAACATCTTCAAAAATCCCGTCGCGCTCATGGACAACATCCAGCGGGTCACCGAGCATGTGCGCTCGAAGTGGGCCGAGACCAGCCTGCCCGACCGCGGACGGAGAGCCCTCACGCTGGTCAAGGCGGCGGACGGGCAACCGCTGCACCAGGACGCCGAAGGCTCCTACTGGCGCACCTATGTCTTCGTCGAGGGGGCCTCGACCTACGACGTGCTGCAGACCCCCGCGCAGGCCCGCGAAGCGGCGTACGCGTTCGGGCGCTTCCAGGCCCATCTCGTCGATCTTCCCGGTCCGCGGCTGCACGAGACCATTCCCCATTTCCACGACACGCCCAAGCGCCTCGACACCCTCCTCGCGGCGGTCGAGCGCGATCCCTGCAAGCGCAAGGCGTCGATCAAAAGCGAACTGGACTTCGTACTCGCACGGGCCGAGGGCACCCGCCGCCTGCAGGACTTGCAGCGCGCTGGACGCATCCCCGAGCGCATCACCCATAACGACACCAAGCTGAACAACGTTATGCTGGACGACCAGACCGGCGAGGGCGTCTGTGTGATCGACCTCGATACCGTTATGCCCGGACTCGCCCTCTACGACTTCGGCGACATGATGCGGACCGCCCTGAGCCCCGCCGCCGAGGACGAACGCGACACCTCCAAGGTGGCGGCCCGGCTGGAAGTATTCGAAGCCCTCGCCGACGGCTACCTGGCAGCGGCCGGCGCCATCCTCACGCCCGACGAGCGCGCGCAGCTAGTATTTTCCGGGCAGCTCATTACCCTGGAGACCGCCATACGCTTCCTGACCGACTATCTCGAAGGCGACCGCTACTTCAAGATCCACCGCCCGGACCACAACCTCGACCGCGCCCGCACCCAGATCGCCCTGATCAGGAGCATGGAGGAACAGGACGAGGCCATGCAACGCACCGTACTCAACTGCCTGGCGAAGCTGGGCAGTTAAGACCGGAATACCCCCGTGCTGTAGCGGCGTCTCCATGAGACGCTTCACCGCTCACCGAGCAGCCTCAACAGGCCCGCTCCAATCTGTAGCGGGGTATCGGAGGTACGTTTGGGGCGGGCCGCCCCGCCGGGCTTGCCCCGGCGGAAGCGGTGATCCCTCACCAACGGTGCCCGCCTCAATGAACATCCGGAACACAACCGGGGGTGACCGACGGCTCCGAGGTGGGCGTCGCCTACCGGGGTAAGCGCTCCCCGGAAGAGGCGCTCCAGGCAAGCGCGGCGAACATTGAGCGTATCCGCAAGGGAACGATAGCCATCCATTCGCGGCCCGGTGCCCGCATCGAGGTGACCCAGACCCGCCATGCCTTCCGCTTCGGCACCGCCGTCGGCATCCTCAGCGGTTCGGACCCCAAGCAGCGCCAGCGGTTTCTCGACCACGTGAAGGAGAACTTCAACGCGATCACCTTCGAGAACAGCCTCAAATGGAATTTCAACGACCCCGCCCGCGGCAACCTCCGCTACCAGGACCCCGACGCGCTCGTTCACATGCGGGGCCACTGCGTGTTCTGGGGTTCCCCGAACCAGGTACAGAACTGGGTCAAAGAACTTTCCGACGAGGAGCTGCGCCAGGCGATATTCGACGATCTCTGGAAGTTCAAGCTGCCGATCGCGATCACCGAGTTCGACGTGAACGACAAGAGCGAGCAGGTCCGCGCGAAAAACCTTCACGACCTGTTCACCATCGCGTTCGGCCACGAGGGCGTCGAGGAAATCACCATGTGGGGCTTCAGGAAAGGCATGGTCTGGAAGCCGCATACCCACCTATGGGAAAAGGACTACACCCCCAACGCCGCCGGGAAGATGTACCGGGAACTGGTGTATAACCGCTGGTGGACCCGGCACGAGGGGCTCGCCGACGCCAGCGGGATAACCGAGGTGAAGGCGTTCTACGGGAACCACCGGGTGGTGGTCGATGGGCGCGTCTTCGAGATCACCCTGGACAAGCAGCAGGGCCGGGCCGAAATTCGGGCCCGCTAGCGGTTCCCGCCGTGGATGAACCGGGCGAAGGCGCCCATGAGCGTGGCTACCGGGATGAACTCGGTGCGCGGGATCGTGCAGTAGATGCCCGCAGCCAGCGCCCAGAGAAACCGCTGCCACACCGGAAGCCGGTAGATCGAGTCAATCCAGAAGGCGGCGGTGCCACCGATCACCATGCCCGCGAGCAGGCCGAAGCGTCCGAAGGTGATGACATCGACGGTGTCGATGATCATCCCGGCCAGAATTGGCCCGAAGGCGTCCTCGAAGCGCCGCCAGACCGGGCGCGGAGCGTCGCCGCCATCCGGCCCAGGCTCAGGGGGGAGAACCTCGGGGTCCACCGCCTCGGCGGAATCCGCGCCGCGACTGGATGCCTCGACACTCATGGCCGCATCCAGCCGCCTAGGCGGGCACCAGCTCCTCGACAAAGAATCCGGCATCCTCGAGCAACTGCAGGTCCTTGTCATGGCCCTGGCCCCCGGTGGTGAGGTAGCCCTCGGTGAACATCGAGTTCGCGGGATAGAGCGCGAGAGCCTGCATGTTGCGGAGGCAGCACTCGCGTCCGCCCGCGATGCGGATCTCGCTGGTGGGATTCACGAAGCGGAACATGCACAGGCTGCGCAGGCAGTCGGCCGGCTTCAGCCGGGTCAGATGGCCAAGCGGCGTGCCCGGGCGCGGATCGAGAAAGTTGACTGGAATCGACTCGACCTGAATATCGGCCAGGGTGAAGGCCAGCTCTACGCGGTCCTCGTGCTCCTCGCCCATGCCCATGATACCGCCCACGCAGGCTTCCATGCCGGCGTTCTTGGCGGCGCGTATGGTGTTCACGCGGTCCTCCCAGGTATGGGTCTGGCAAACCTGGGAAAAGAAGCGCCGGGAGGTCTCGAGATTATGGTTGAACCGGTCCACCCCCGCCTCGCGGAGCACCACCGCCTGCTCGTCGGTGAGCAGGCCCAGGGACGCGCAGATCTCGATCGGCATCTCGGCCTTGATCTGCCGGACCGCCTCGCAGACCGTGTCCAGCTCGCGGGGCGACGGGCCGCGGGTCGCCGTCACCATGCAGTACTTCACCGCCTTGCGTTCGTAAGCCGCGCGGGCGCCCTCGAGCAGCTCCTCCACGGTCTGCATCCGGTAGCGCTCGATCTGGCTCTGGGCACCCATCGCCTGGCTACAGAAGCTACAGTTTTCGCGGCACACGCCGCTTTTCGCGTTCTGGAGCACGTGGAGGCGAACCCCCCGCCCCCAGAATCGGTTGCGGATGCGGAAGGCGGCATGGAGAAGATCCAGCAGCTCGTCGTCGCTCGATTTGAGGACGGCCATGGCTTCGTCGGGCGTGATTTTGCCGCCGCCCAGAACGCGGTCGCTCAGTTCATTCCATTTCATCTTCGCGTATCTCTTGCACAAGGGGGTTGGGAGTGGATAAGGTTCAGCGACTCTACTGGACGGCCACCCCCGTATCAAGCGCGCAAATCAGTTTATGCTCACCCCCGACTGGATCGAAACCGCTCTCGCCGAGGCCGCCCGCCAGGGCCTCGCCCGCCAGCTCCGCGAAGCCCCGCTCCCCGGCGGGCAATTCGTTCAGGATGGCCAGCGGATTCTCAACTTTTCCTCGAACGACTACCTAGGATTCTGCCGCCATCCGCAGGTTGTCGCCCGCGCCCGCGAGGCGCTCGACCGCTACGGAGCCGGCAGCGGGGCCTCCCGGCTGGTCGCCGGCACCCTACCCCTCCACACCGAGCTGGAACAGGCCCTCGCCCTCCACAAGGGCTACCCGGCCGCGCTGGTCTTCGGCAGCGGCTTCCTCGCCAACGCCGGTATCGTCACTGCGCTCGCCGGACGGGGCGACGAGATTTTCGCAGACCGCCTCATCCACGCCAGCCTGATCGATGCCGCCCAGCTTAGCGGCGCCCGCCTCCTCCGCTTTCGCCATAACGACCCCGCCCACCTGGCCGACCTCCTCGCCAAACCGGCCTCCGGTCGCCGCCTCATCCTCACCGAATCGGTGTTCAGCATGGATGGCGACCTCGCCCCCCTGGCGGACTACGCCGACCTCGCCGACCGCCACGGCGCGATGCTGATGGTGGACGAGGCGCACGCTACCGGTGTCTTTGGCCCAAGCGGGGCGGGACGGGTCGCCGAGCTGGGCCTCCAGTCCCGGGTCGATATCGCCATGGGCACCCTCAGCAAGGCGCTCGGCAGCTACGGGGGCTACGCCGCATGCTCCGAGCCGGTCCGCCGCCTGCTCATTCAGCGAGCCCGGTCCTTCATCTACACCACCGCTCCCGCCCCCGCCTCCATCGGCGCGGCGCTCGGCGCCCTCGACGTCCTGCGCGAGCACCCCGAACTCGGGCGCCAGCTCCTCGACCGCGCCTGCCGCCTGCGCCAGCCGCTTCAGCAAGCCGGACTGAACACCCTCGGCTCGGCGAGCCAGATTATCCCCGTTGTCCTCGGCACCAACGAGGCCACCCTCGCTGCCATGCAGCAGCTCCGGGACCAAGGCCTGCTCGCGGTCGCCATCCGACCTCCCACGGTACCCGCCGGATCCGCCCGGCTACGCCTGTCGGTCAGTCTGGCCCACACCGAGGCCGATATCGACAAAGCCGTGCAACTGGTACGCGAAGTCTGCACCGAGGCCCGCCAGTGAAGCCGGGTCTTTTGCTGCTGAGCGGATGGAGCTACGGCATCAGCGCCCTCGAACCGCTCCAGACCGAACTCGAGAACGACTTCACAACCGAAACGATGGACGTGAACGCGATGTTCGCCCTCCCGGTTGATGACCCGGCCTGGGGACGAGAACTGCTCGACCGATACGCCGCCCTCCCCGCCCCCGCCCTCGTCGCCGGGTGGTCGCTCGGGGCCATGGTTGCGCTGGACCTTTTTGGCCGAACCTCCAATCCCCATCCCCCGCTGTTTCTCGTCGGCGGAACCGCCCGGTTCTACGCCGGGGAAGACTACCCCCACGGCCAGCCGCCCTCCGCCGTGCGGGCCATGGAGCGTGTTCTGCGCCTCGATCCCGAGACTGTGCTTGCCAGCTTTCACCGCCAGAGCAGCCAGCCCAACCCTCCCATTGCTGGCTT
>CBFGVE010000144.1:0-6398 GCA_965651915.1 uncultured bacterium | reverse complement strand
CCGACGAGGCCCTCGATCTGGGCCTCGACGACTACCTCTATGGCCAGGGCATCGCCGCCGTGGAATGGGCGGAGCGGCTGGGCTCGCTTCTGCCCGAGGGAACGCTCCGGATTTCCATTCAGATAGGCGAGGGCGAGGAGGACCGCGAGATCCTCATCGAGCGCGGGGGAGGGGAGTGAATATTCTGTCCATCGAGCTTTCTTCCGCCCAGGGCAGTCTGGCGGTGCTGCGTGGAGCCGAGGTGCTCGCCCAGGAGTCGTGGGCCGAGTCGCGGCGTGGCGGCCGCCCGTTTTTCGAGATGCTCCAGCGTCTGCCCATCCAGTGCGGTCTGACCCTCGCCGATTTCGAGCTGATTACCGTAGGCCGAGGTCCCGGGTCTTTCTCTGGGTCGAGGGTTGCGCTGACCGCCGCCCAGACTCTGGCTTTGGCCGATGGCATTCCCCTTCACGCGGTCAGCAGCGGCGAGGCGCTGGCCCGCAGGCTGGGAGGCGAGACCGGCCGCGACCGGGTGGCGGTCGTTGGCGACGCCCGCCGCGAGCAGCTCTGGATTGGCCAGATCTGCCGCGACGCTGAGGGGGGATGGAGCCTGTTTCAGGACTGGAGCCTCGTGCGCATCGACGACGTGGAGAGCATGATCGACGCGGGAGTGCTGGCGGCCAGCCCAGACTGGTCCACGAAAGGGGACCTGCTCAAAGCCGCCGCGCCCGACGCGACGTGGATCGAGCGGGACACCGTACCCCACGCCGTGGACGTGGCCCGGCTCGCCCTCGCCCGGATTCGGGCAGGGCTACCCTCCGAACCGCCGGTCCCCCTCTACCTGCACCCCCCGGTTTTTGTGGAGCCCAGCCATCCCGCCGCGCCCTGACGGGGGGCGCCTGATTCTGGGTTCGGATGTTTCCCTACACATTCGATTGAATATTTTCTGGAATGTTCTATGGTTAGAGGCCAATCGATAGTTGAAGCAGCCTGCGGAACCCTCCGGCGGGCTGCTTTGGCATCGGCAGAGAGCATCGCTTGGTAAGTCAACAAAACTGCCGCAAGGCGGAATAGAGACGCATGAACGCACAACTCAAGGAGCAGATCGCAGGCTCCTATCTGTTTTCCGCGAACATCCCCTACATCGAAGAACTCTACGACACCTGGCTCGAGCAGCCCGACCGTGTGCCGGCCGTCTGGCGAGCCTGGTTCGAGTCGATCCAGTCCGACAACGGGCACGGTCCCGATGTCAACCACAGCCGCATCGCCGAGCTGCTGCGCGAGCAGACCTCCTCCGTGCGGCCCGCCGCTCGGCGCGGGACCCTGTCCGCTTCCTCCTCCGAGCTGATCGCCAAGCAGGCCGCTGTCCTCCGTCTCATCCAGGCCTACCGCATGCTGGGCCACCTGCGTGCAGACGTAGACCCCATCCGCTTCCGCGGCTTCCCGCCGGCGCCCGAGCTGGATCTGCACTTCCAGGGGCTCTCGGAGAGGGACCTGGACATGATCTTCAACACCAGCACGGTACACGGCCCGGACGAGGCCTCGCTTCGCGACATCCTCGCCATCATGCAGGGCACCTACTGCGGCACCATCGGTTCCGAGTTTACCCACATCCGCAACATCGACCGCCGCCAGTGGGTGCGCGAGAGGCTCGAGCGCAGCCGCGCCCGCGCGCTGCTCAAGCCCCAGCAGAGGGTGGAGATCCTTCGTCAGCTCACGGCGGCGGAAACCCTCGAACGCTACCTCCACACCCGCTACGCCGGCCAGAAGCGCTTCTCGCTCGAAGGCGGCGACAGCCTCGTCCCCATGCTCGATACGGTCATCCGCTGCTGCGGCGAGAACCAGGCCGAGGAAATTTCCATCGGTATGGCCCACCGCGGACGCCTCAACGTGCTCATCAACATCATGGGCAAGAAGCCCGCCGATCTGTTTATGGATTTCGAGGGACACGACATCAGCAAGATCGACAAGAACCAGCAGCGCGGCGACGTGAAGTACCACCAGGGCTTCTCCTCGGATATCGCCTTGCCCAGCGGCCACTGCCATCTTTCGCTCGCCTTCAACCCCTCCCACCTCGAAATCATCAGCCCGGTGGTCGAGGGCTCCGTCCGCGCCCGCCAGGACGGCCGGGGCGACTGGCAGCGCACCAAGGTCGTTCCGGTACTCATCCACGGCGATGCCGCGCTGGCCGGCCAGGGCGTGGTCTACGAGACGGTCAACCTCAGCCAGACCCGGGGCTTCTCGACCGGCGGCACGATCCACATCGTGGTGAACAACCAGATCGGCTTCACCACCAGCCACCCGCTCGACTCCCGTTCGACCCTCTACTGCACCGACGTGGGCAAGGTCGTACAAGCCCCGATATTCCACGTCAACGGCGACGATCCCGAGGCGGTGATCTACGTCGCCCGTCTCGCGGTCGAATACCGCATGACCTTCAACAGCGACGTGTTCATCGACATGATCTGCTACCGCCGCCATGGCCACAACGAGGCCGACGAACCGGCCGCGACCCAGCCGATGATGTACAAGAAAATCCGCGAGCACGCAACGCCCCGCGAGATCTACGCCGACCGCCTCATCAAGGATGGCTTGCTCACCCGCGAACAGGCCGACCAGATGGTGAAGGACTACCAGGCACAGCTCGAATCGGGCGAGTCGGTCTGCTTCTTCCCCCCCTCCGGAGTAACCAACCGCTACGTGCGCGCCTGGGCCCCGTTCCTCAACCGCGTGTGGCGGCAATCCTTCGACACCGCCGTGCCGATCGACCGGATTCAGCAGATCGGCGAGGAGATAACCCGCATCCCCGAGGATGTGGAAATGCACCCCCGCGTGGAGCGGGTCATCGCCGACCGCCGAAAAATGGCGTCAGGCGCTCTGCCGATGGACTGGGGCTGCGCCGAGAATCTTGCCTATGCCTCGCTCATTCACCAGGGCTACGCGGTCCGCCTCACCGGCCAGGACAGCGGCCGCGGCACCTTTTTCCACCGCCACGCGGTCGTTCACAACCAGCGCAACGGCGAAAGCTACGTGTCGCTCCAGCATCTCTTCGAGGGGCAGCCGTGGTTTACCGTGGTCGATTCCATCCTCTCCGAGGAGGCCGTGGTGGGCTTCGAATACGGCTACAGCGCCACCGATCCCGAGACCCTAGTCATCTGGGAAGCCCAGTTCGGCGACTTCGCCAATGTGGCCCAGGTGCTCTTCGACCAGTTCATCAGCTCGTCCGAACAGAAGTGGGGCCGCCTTTCCGGCATCACCCTCATGCTGCCCCACGGTTGGGAAGGGCAGGGGCCCGAGCACACCTCGGCCCGTCTCGAGCGCTTCCTCCAGCTTTGTGCCAACGACAACATGCAGGTCTGCGTGCCTTCGTCCCCCGCGCAGATGTTCCACTTGCTGCGCCGCCAGATGATCCGGCTCTACCGCAAGCCGCTCGTCATCATGACCCCCAAGAGCATGCTGCGGCGCAAGATCTCCTTCAGCACGGTGGACGATCTGGCCTCCAACGGCTTTCAGAACGTCATCGGCGAGGTCGAAGCCCTCGATCCCCGCGAGGTCGAGCGCGTCGTGCTCTGCTCGGGCAAGGTCTACTACGACCTGCTCGAAACCCGCCAGGAGCAGGAGAACCGGAAAGTGGCGATCTTCCGCGTCGAGCAGCTCTATCCCTTCCCCGAAGAGGAGCTGAAGCACCACCTGCGTATCTTCCGCCATGCCCGGGACGTGATCTGGACCCAGGAGGAGCCGATGAACCAGGGGGCCTGGTTCTCCATCCAGCACCATATCCGGGCTGCGCTCTGGCCCCACCAGGCCCTGGGCTTCTCCGGTCGCCTGTCCAGTGCGGCCCCGTCCGGCGGCGACTACCGCCTGCACGCCGAGCGCCAGGACAAGCTGGTGCGCGAGGCCCTCAACACCTCGCCCGAGGGCGACCAGCCCCTGATGATTTTCGAACCTAAACAAGTAGAGCCGGCAGCCGCCGTTTGCTAGAGGAGAGCCTGCATGTCCGTTGAAGTCAAAGTCAGTTCGTTTCCCGAGTCGGTCGAAGATGGCACCCTCATGGCCTGGTACAAGCAGGAGGGTGACGCGGTCGCCCGCGACGAGAAGATCGCCGACATCGAAACCGACAAGATCGTTATCGAGCTGGCCGCCCCCGAGAGCGGCGTGCTCCGCGGCGTGAGCAAGAAGGTCGGCGAGGTGGTCAAGCCCAACGAGGTCCTGGCCCTGATCGAGCCGGGCGAGGCATCGGCCTCCGCGCCTGCCGCGCCCGTATCCGAAAAAGCTCCCGAACCCGCCGCGCCGGCCCCCGACAAGGCCCCCGAGCCGAAGTCCGAAGCCAAGTCGGAGCCCCAGCCGGAATCCAAGCCTGCTCCGGAGCAGTCCAAGGCCGCGCCCTCGCCCGAGGAATCGGAGGAAGAGGGCGGCGAAGACTGGGAGGCCTCGGCCAGCCGGCTGAGCCCCGCCGCCCGCAAGCTGGCGCTCGAACACGGCATCGATCCCGCCCACCTGATCGGCACCGGCCGGGGTGGACGCGTGACCAAGACCGACGTCATCCGCCATGTGGAAGCCACCGTTTCAGCCTCGCCGCCCGCCCCCAAGGCGATCGTGCGCGAACCGGCCACCGAGGCCGACCGCAAGGCCGCCTTCAGCGGGACGGTCGCATCGGCACCCACAGCGGCCTCCACCCCTGCACCCGCCTCGCTGCCCTCCGGCGGCACCGGCGACCGCGCCGAGCGCCGGGTGCCCATGACCCGGCTGCGCGCCCGCGTGGCCCAGCGCCTGGTCGAGGCCCAGCGCACCGCCGCGATCCTCACCACCTTCAACGAGGTCAACCTCCAGGCCGTCTCCGACCTCCGCCAGCGCTACCGCGAGGAGTTCGAGAAGACCCACGGCGTCAAGCTCGGCTTCATGTCCTTCTTCGTGAAGGCGGCGGTGGAGGCCCTCAAGGCCTGGCCCGCAGTCAATGCCTCCATCGATGGCTCCGACATTCTCTATCACGATTTCTTCGACATCGGCATCGCCGTCAGCTCGCCGCGCGGGCTGGTGGTCCCGGTGCTGCGCGATGCCGATCAGCTCACCTTCGCCGGCATGGAGAAGGCCATCCGCGATTTCGGCCAGCGCGCCAAGGATTCGCAGCTTGGCATCGAGGATCTCACCGGGGGGACTTTCACCGTCACCAACGGTGGCGTGTTCGGTTCCATGCTCTCCACCCCGATCCTGAATCCGCCGCAGAGCGCCATCCTCGGTATGCACACCATCCAGGAGCGCCCGGTCGCCGAGAACGGCCAGGTCGTCATCCGCCCGATGATGTACCTCGCGCTTTCCTACGACCACCGGCTGATCGACGGCCGCGAGGCGGTGTCGTTCCTCGTGACGATCAAGAAGTTGCTCGAAGATCCCTCCCGCCTGCTTTTCAATCTCTAACCCTTCACCGGAAAGAACTGCCATGGACTCCTACGACGTCGTCGTCATTGGCGCAGGACCGGCCGGCTATGTCGCCGCCATCCGCTGCGCCCAGCTTGGATTCAAAACCGCCTGCGTGGACGAATGGGTCAATGCCAAGACCGGCAAGCCCGCTCTCGGCGGCACCTGCCTCAATGTGGGCTGCATCCCCTCGAAGGCGCTGCTCGAAAGCTCCGAACAGTACTACAAGGCCAAGCACCACTCGGGGTCCCACGGCATCCGCTTCAAGGAGGTCTCGCTCGATCTCGGCGCGATGATCGGCCGCAAGGACGAGATTGTGAAGAAGCTCACTACCGGCATCTCGGGCCTCTTCGCCAAGAACAAGGTCACCTGGCTCAAGGGTCACGGACGGCTCAGCGAGGACATGCGGGTCGAGATTCTCAGCCGCCACAAGGACCATGTCTCCAACATCGTCAAAGCCTCCCACGTTATCATCGCCACCGGCTCGTCGCCCCGTAGCCTGCCCGGCATCACCATCGATGACGACCGCATTGTCGATTCGACCGGCGCGATGGAATTCGACACCGTGCCGGAAACGGTAGGCATTATCGGGGCCGGCGTGATCGGCCTGGAAATGGGCTCGGTCTGGAACCGTCTGGGTTCCAAGGTGGTGATTCTCGAAGCAATGGACCAGTTCCTCTGGTTCGCCGACCGCCAGATCGCCGACGCCGCCTTCGAGGAGTTCACCGACCGCCAGGGCCTCGATATCCGGCTGAACGCCCGCGTCCGCTCCGCCACGCCGGGCAAGAACGGCGTCGTCGTTGAATACCGCGACGCCGAGGGCGAGCATACCCTCAAGGTGGACCGCCTGATCGTCGCGGTGGGCCGCAAGCCCAACGTCGCCGACCTCACCGATGGGCGCATCGAGCTGCTCACCGACGAAAGCGGCTACATCCACGTCAACGACACCTGCCGCACCAACCTGCCCAACGTCTACGCCATCGGCGACATAGTCCGCGGCCCCATGC
>CBFGVE010000143.1:0-6435 GCA_965651915.1 uncultured bacterium | reverse complement strand
CACCACATCTCCGAGGCCATCCAGTACCGCACGCTGGACCGCCAGTACTGGGAATAAAAGGGCATCCTTAAACCCGCAGGCTCCGCAGCCGGTACAGGCGCGCGAGCATCGACCAGGGGGATCCGCGGTGCCCCCGTGGTTCGCAATCCTTGGTGCGCAGGAGAACCCTTGCCGAGTCGAGCGGCTTCTGCGGGTCGAGATCTTCGGTGAACATCGATGCGTAGGCGCCGGCTACAGACTCCTCGCCGGGAAACGGAAGCGGGTCGGTACCGGCAAGGGGAGCATTCCCGGCCAGTGCCGCCACCGACATGGGTAGAGGACGCGGCCAGCCGAGGCAGCGCAGGTAGCTATCGCCCAGCCGGAAGGACTGAGGAGGAAGCTCGGCGAGCAGCCTGCGCACCAGCGCACCGCGGGAAAACATCCATTTGCCTGGCGACCAGGGAAGAACGGGTACACCGCCGATGGCGTTCACCTGCGCGATCAGCTCGCGAACGGGCACCCCTTCGTCGAAACGCGCATCGGTCGCCAGCGCCAAAATTTCCAGCCGCTCCCGGGCATTTATCTGCCGTCCGGCGAACACCCACAAGATGGCTTCGTCGGCCAGCCGCTTTAGCCGGAGCGCAGCCGGAGCATATGAGGCGTCGGCGGACCATCCCCCGGGCAACTCACCCTGGGCAGCCGAGCCAAACCAGTTACACTCCTTGCGCTCGGTTAGAAAGATCGCCCGCTCGCAGCCTGGAGCCAGCACTCCAAGCCGGTCCACGACCCCGTCGAGCAGCGTCCCCGCATCGTGGCAGGGATAAAGATGCACGTGGGTGTCGGCGATGAGCGGCATTAGAACCGGTCGGCAAGCGAAGCGGCGATAACGTCGTTGCCGGCGCTATTGGGATGCAGTCCGTCGAGCAGAAGGGAATCCTCGCGGCCCTTGAACTCACGGTTGAGATTCACGATTACTGCCCCCTGCCCCTTAACCAAGGGCGGGAAGGCCGCATTGATGGCGTCCACCCGGCCATTGAAAATGCGGCGCGATCCCGACATGGGCAGGATGGTGCAGACGATGACCTTCGACTGATTGTTCCGCGCGGCGGCGACCATCGAGGAGATATTGTTGGCGGCGGTCTGCACCCCGATTCCCCGGATGGCGTCGTTGGCTCCATAGAGGATGATGACCACACCGGGCTTGTGGCGCTTCAGCAGGGCGCCAATGCGGCGAGCCCCATCGCCGGTGGTGGTGGCTGAGGCGCCGGCGTTGACAACAGTCTTACCAATAGCCGCGGCCAGCCGCGCGGGATAGGGAGGTCCTGCGGGAATGCCCCGACCGCTGGTAATGCTGTCGCCCATTACGAGAACCACACCGGCATTGTTGTCGCCGATGTCGCTAAGATTGAGTCCGCCGCCGCCTCCACCTCCACCGAGGCAGCCAGCAAGCACGCTTCCCAAAAACAGCGCGGCAACCAGTCTAACGCATCCAGCCAATCGCTTCATGTCAGTACACTCCAATGGTAGAAGAGGAAAGGGAAACAACCAGAAATGGAACCGACCAGGCAGAACCTAGAACCCGGGCACCCGGAACTGTAGCCGGTACTGCACCCTGAGCTCGCTGCGAGGATCGATTTCCGGCGCCAGTGTAATGCGTCCCGGTGAAATATCAAGGGGCGTTGTCGAGCGAATCAGCCGCCATTGCAGCGGCGGGGGAATTTCTTCAATCTCGGCATATACCGTGTTGTCAGATGCGTTTTCAATAACGAGTTCATAACTCTCCTCAATCACGCCCGGGCTGAGAACCTCCCGGGACAGAGTCTGCCGCCGCCCCCGGACCATGTGGGAGGCCCCAAGTGACACTGCCACTCGGTCTCCGGGATTGTGGTGGTCTATCCATGCCCGGTTTAAATTGGAGCGCGCAAGACGTCGGTCCTGAATCGCCACGGGCCCTGCCGGCAAGGACCGGCCCATTCCATTGGCCGGAGTGTTGGCGAAATAGATCACTTCCTCGAAAGGAGTGAACGCCTCGCCTCCCCCCTCGAAAGGGCGCTCATTGCTAAGCCGAAAGCGGCGGTATGCGCGAAGCCGGTCGGTACGGACAAGAACGAACTGGGCTGTGCTATACGGCTCCAGAGTGATTGGATCAGGGGCGGCGTAGCTGTAGAGCGGGTGCGGCACGGGAGTCTTGCGCTCCCATAAATCAGCAAGCGGGCTTTCGCTGTCTAACATGAGAAATCCAGCGCTACGGTATGGAGGATCCAGGGATGGCGGGGGGCCTCCCGCGCCAACCATACGTGTGGTCGCCTGCTCGAACCGCGCCGAGCTTTGGTTTGCAAAGGCCAAGGTTCCGGTGAAATCAGCCGACAAACGGTTAGGGTCATCCCCCGATGGGCGAAAGCCCAGTTCATAGGCGACGCTCCAGGACAGGCCTTCTACTGGGTAGACCACGTCTACGCGTTGCAGGCCATCCACCGGGCTGCGAATCACCGCGCGCACGACAGAGTCAGGACCCCTTGGGCCAGCCTGGGATAAACGCTCGTTGATCGCCAGGTAAACATCTTCGCCTTGGACTCGAAACTGAGGCTGCTCAGCCTGGCCCGTCGAAGGCGGGGTGCGGCTCACCGACAATAATTCAATGGGGAGTCTCCGGGCATGTAGGGACAGGCCTGACAACACGGCTTCAGGGGGAATTCCCGGCATCTGAATGGAGTTTACACCACGGGCCAGCGGAATATCCCTTTGCTCCCGGACAATAGTCCAGCCTGGGCCGACGGTGAGCGCGGAGGAACGCATTCCTCCTGTCGTGGACGCCTCCCCATAAACCGCCGTCTGGCCCAGAGTCACCAGAAGGAGCATACTAGCGCCTTTCGCTAGACTCCTGAACCGAAATAGCGAAAGCGCACCCATGGAATGCCTACCAGCGGTATCGTACCGTATAGCGCAGCGTCAGGGAGCCACCAGCCTTGATAACGGGGCGGAACTCGATGGTCTGGGGGCCGATCTCCCGGTACTCGAAATCGGCCTTTACGATTTCAAAGTCGGGCCACCGGTAGAGCCGCTCGACGACTCGAATCTCGCGCTCCTCGCTGGACTGGTTTTGCAGACGAATTTCAAAGGACTCCTCGTATTCCCGATTGGGGCGTACTTCGGTGTAGCCAGTGCGCTCGCGCTCTCCCCGGAGCCCTCGGGCCGGCCCCATGCGTACGCTACCCTTTGCCCCGGCGGGAATAAGTGGAAGCATGGTCTCCGCCAACATATCCACCGTTTCATCGTCCTGGTGTTGAAGCACGCGAAGCAGGCCCGGGGGAAGGTCTCGGCCCAACCCGGTGCGGTCCTCGTTGTCGAATTCCAGAAAGGTATCCACCACCGTGTGGAACTCGGTTCCGTAGCTCCAGTCGTTCCGGCGGTTCCGCTGAAAGCGGTCGAACCGAACACCATCGTAGACGTAGAATTGGCGCACGGGAAGCTGGCGTACGCCGGCGATCAGGTGAACAGTTTCCTGGCCCTCCGCCAAACTAACCGTATCCTGGACGCTATGAACGCTAAGCCCGCCGAGGGATGCGATCGCTCGCTCGAGGACGGGCTTTTCCGCTCCGTAGAGATAGCGCTGAGGGGGGGTATCGCCCAGCGCACGGCGTTCGCCCCGCTCTGGAGAAAACAGCGGGTCCAGCGAACCTCGTTCGGAGCTAACTAGCCTTACCCGCGCGTTGGTGAAGGAGGCACCGCTTCGGTTCAGGAAACGCACCCGGGCATCGAGACGGGCGGTGGTTCCCGGCTCATCGAGCAGGACGGAATAGGCCATTTTCCAGCTTAAGCCAGCGGTCTGGTAGGCCAGCCGGATGTTAGCCGGCCCCTGGCTGGCCGATTTCACCTGCCAGATAAGGGTTGGCTCCAGGACCGCATGGCTGCGCGCACCGGGAAACTCAATCGCCTCCAGCGCATCCGCGCGAGGATAGACCGTGACCTCCCCGGTGGATCCCCCCACTATCAGCGGAGCCGGTACCGAGGGATAGCCGCCCATTTCTGGTGTATTCAACAAGACGCCTTCGCGGACGAGGGCGCTCTCCCTGACGCGGATTGGCTGCCCGCGGTAGCGAGCCAGCATGGACTGGGCAGAATCCAGATCGTTCTCAAAGCGCTGGGATACGAGGTCGAAGGGATCGCGCGTGCCCGCTACCGGCAGAAAGGACACGCTGTCGGGATAGAGTTGGGATGGAAGTCCGCGGATTCGAATCTCTTGCGACCCACCGCTTAGCTCCAGCCGCCTAAGCTCGTTCACCACGGCCAGACCGGTATCGTAGAGGGTCAGGGTTGTTGCCGTCGGTTCCGCCGACACCGTGGATGAACGCGCGGCTGCGGGCACGACGAGCGAGGCAAGCAGGATATAGCGAAGAAAGACATGCATGGCCGCTCCGGGAACTGGGGTTAAGACCCGCACTATAGCAGGTTCGAGGAGCGAATGCACCCTGAAATGCATGACGGGCTATCCGGATGCCTCCTCATTAATTTCAGGATTTTGGTTCGCCACGACCCATCGCCTAAGGCATAAGGAGATCCTCATGAACCAATCTTCGCCGGTAGCCGATTTCGAACACATCACCCCCGACCATGTTCTCAACCTGGTCGAGCGCACACTGCGCCGCCCATGCAGCAATATTTGCCGCCCGCTCAACAGCTACATCAACCGGGTTTACGAAGTGCATCTGGAGGATGGTTCGGCGGTTATCGCAAAGTTCTATAGACCCGGGCGTTGGTCGCTGCAGGCCCTCGAAGACGAGCACCTCTTCCTGCGCGAAATGCACGTGGCTGACATTCCCGTCGTCGCTCCGCTGGTGGATGCGCATCGTAAATCCCTCTTCGTCGACCAGCACATCTACTTCGCCCTCTTTCCCCGTATGGGCGGGCGCATCTGCGACGAGCCCACCGCCGACCAGTGGAATGAACTAGGAAGGCTTGCAGCACGCATGCATCTGGTGGGTGACGAACACCCTCCCACCGACCGCATTATCCTGGCACCTGACGAATCCGCCGAAGAGAACCTGGAGGAAATTCTGGAGTCGGGACTGGTCTCGCCGCAGCAGAGACGAGGGTACGAGCAGGCCGCGCGCGACCTATTGCAACTCATCGATCCGCTGTTCGACGACTGCGAAAACACCCGCATCCACGGCGACCTCCACCGGCAGAATCTCATCCACCGGCCGGATGAAGGATTCTATATTATCGACCTGGACGATATGGCATGGGGACCGCCAGTCCAAGATCTATGGATGCTCCTTCCCGGCCGCCGAAAGGATTGCCGCAGGGAGATCGACCTGTACCTAGACGGCTACGCCAGCCTGCGGGATTTTGACGAAAGCTCTCTGCGACTTATCGAACCCCTGCGCGGCATGCGCTTCCTGCACTACACCGCCTGGTGCGCACACCAAGCCCTGGATGGAGGCCTGGCCCGGCTTGCCCCGGGATGGGGTACCGACGCCTACTGGCAGGCCGAAACCGCCGAACTTCGGAAGCAGCACCAGGAAATCATTGACGATACAGGGCCCTTCGCATAGGCGGTTTTCGGCTCGCCGGGACGTTTTCCTCATGCCGATGAAGCAATAGGCCCATCCCTTATAGGGAGATGAGGGCGCTGCCGGATAACCAGAAAGCAACGGCTAAGCTATAGCATCATGGCAGATCAACCCGGTTACTACGGCCTTGGAATACCAGCCAGCCGGGCGCCACCCCTCCCCAGGGGCAGGCAGCGGGCTTTGAACCACTGGAGAACGCCATGAACGAAGAATTCGTTAGCATCGAGGGCAACGAGGCCGCTGCCTACATCGCCCACCGCACCCATGAGGTGTGTGCCATCTACCCCATCACGCCCTCCTCCCCCATGGGCGAGTATTCCGACGAGTGGTCTAGCGCCGGAAGGCCCAATATCTGGGGAACGATTCCCGACGTGGTGGAGCTTCAGAGCGAGGGAGGCGCTAGCGGTGCGGTCCACGGCGCACTCCAGACCGGGGCCCTGACAACGACGTTCACCGCCTCCCAGGGGCTCCTGCTCATGATCCCCAACATGTATAAGATCGCGGGCGAGCTAACGTCCACCGTCTTCCACGTCACGGCCCGATCCCTCGCCTGCCAGGCCCTATCCATCTTTGGCGACCATTCGGACGTCATGTCCGTTCGCTCGACCGGCTGGGCGATGCTCGCCAGCAGCTCGGTGCAGGAGGTGCACGACATGGCGCTTATCGCTCAAGCCTCAACACTGGAAAGCCGCATCCCCTTCCTCCATTTTTTCGATGGATTCAGAACCTCGCACGAAATTCAAAAAATCCGGCTGATCCCCGATGAAACCATCCGGGCCATGATCGACGACGATCTCGTTTTCGCCCACCTCCAGCTGGCACTCAGCCCTGAGCGCCAGGTGATCCGCTGCACCGCCCAGAACCCCGACGTCTATTTCCAAGG
>CBFGVE010000142.1:0-6442 GCA_965651915.1 uncultured bacterium | reverse complement strand
GGCGCTGACCGGCGGCGGCGCGGCGCTGTTCTATTTCTGCGTCTATGCCGCGTTTGGCATTTATGATCTGATTGGCGCCCCGGCGGCAGGCGCGGGGCTGCTCGCGAGCGCGGCCGCTACCCTGGGGCTCGCAATCGCCTACCGGAGTCAGGCGGTGGCGGTGATCGGCGTGGTGGGCGCGTTTGTGATGCCGCTGCTGATTAGCGAGGGGTCGGACAACCGGACCTTTCTCATGGCGTACATCGCGCTGATCAACCTGCCGGTGATCGCTCTCGGCCTGCAGCGCAACTGGCAGGGCCTCTACAATACCGCGTTTGCCTTCACCGCGCTGTATTCGCTGGCGCTGCTGGTGGACGGTCTCACTCCGTCGAATGCTCCGGCAACCCTGCTGTTCATCACCCTGTTCTCAGCCGAGTTCTGCGCGCTGAGCCTGCTGAAGCTCCGCCGGGAACGGCAGGTGCTCGGCCGCACCGCCGACCTCGTCCGTATCGTGCTCAACGCCCTCGGCTACCTGGGCGCCCTCTATGCGCTGCTCCACGAGGCGGGCTGGGCGCGATGGACTGGAGCGGCGTTCATCGGCGCGGCAGCGGTTTATGTGCTGCTGGTCCGCGCAAGCCGCCGCTGGATCGCCGATTTCCGCCAGGATACGCTTGCCCTGCTCGTGGCGGCGCTCACCCTCGCCACCCTCGCCCTGCCGGTGCAGCTTGATGGCGCGTGGGTCTGCCTCGGCTGGAGCATCGAGGGGCTGGTGCTGTGCTGGTTCGCGATCCGCGCCCGGGTGACGCTGCTCAAGGTGGCCGGCATCGGTCTGGGCCTCGTTGGCCTGATGAAGTCGCTGCTTTTCGATTTTACCCTCTACGAGTCCGCGCCCGACCTCTTCCTGAATGCGCGCTTCGCCACCGGACTCGGTTCGGCTTTGCTCCTGGGCGCCCAGGGGTGGCTGCACGGGCGCAGCGGCGACGAGGACAAAGGAGCCAACTCGCCCTGGAGCGAGGCCCTAGCCTGGCTGACCGCGCTCGGCCTGGTGGTGGTGCTGAGCGCCGATGCGTTCTGGACGCTGGGGGCGACGGTCGCCGAGGCCTGGCTCCTTTCCTCGCTTGCCCTGCTCACGGTCGGTGCGGCCTGCCTCCTGCTCGCACGCAGCTTCGTCCCTGCCATCCACCCAGCATTCGCACTGCTCGGCCTTCTACCGGTCAAGCTGATCCTCGATGCGCTGGTGCTGTTCGATCTCGGTCCCTCGGGTCGGCCTCTGCTTTGGCATAGCGTCTTCGCCGGCCAGCTTGGCCTCGCCTTGCTGGCCCTCTACGCGGGACGCCACCTGTTCACGACCGATCTTGCCCGCCCCACAAGCCGTCCGTCCGGGCTCCGCACGCCCATCAATCTGCTAGCGCTCGCCGCCTTGGTCGCCATCGTCACCCTCGAACTCCTCCGCGCCTCTGGCGGCTGGGGCCGCATGCTGGTGACGATCTGGTGGTCGGGCGGAGGCATTCTGCTGGTGCTGCACGGAATGTTCCGCCGCATCTCGCCCCACCGCTATATGGGCCTTGCGCTCTTCGCCCTCGCCACCCTCAAGGTCTTCTTCGTCGATATGGCGGGCCTGCACGGGCTCGAGCGGATCGCCGCCTTCATCGGCCTGGGTCTTCTGCTGCTCGTGCTCTCCTTTGTCTACCAGAAGATGAGCGAGAAATTGATGGACCACACCGAGGAGGCTTCATGAACGCCCGTCCTAGCCCTGCATGTCTGTCCGCCCGATGGCGGCGCTGCGCTCCGGCCATCGCCGGGCTCCTGCTGGCGGTCTCGGCCGGGGCCGATGTGCGGCGCGATTTTGAGTGGCGCCGGCCCATCGAGGAACCTGGCGCAGCGGGCGCGCTGTACCGCATACCCATCCCAGGCGAAGTCAAGGCGCGCTGCAACCAGTTTCCCTACGACCTGCGCATCGTGGATGCGGAGGGCTCGCAGTGGCCGTTCTTTCTTCAGCCCCAACCGCCGGAGGAGCGCTGGACCCCTCTGGCGGCGACCCGCATGAACGAGACCCAGCGCAGCGAGGAGGGTGAGTACCTGCGGGTGGATCTGCACCTTGCTGCGGCAGCCAACGGCAGCCGTCCCCGGCATCAGCGCGTGCGAGTCTCCACGACCGGTCAGGACTTTATCCGGCGGGTCGAGGTCTATGGCTCCGACGACCAGAACCGGTGGGGGCTGCTCAGCCAGGGCTATCTCCTGCACTCGGTGCGCCCCCAGCTTCTGGTGCAGGACGTGGTGGAGTATCCGCTCTCGGACCTCCCCTTCCTCCAGGTCCGCATCTATCCCAACGCCCGGCGCGCCCAGGAGGAGTTCACGCTGGGATCGGTGCAGGTTCAGCGGCGCGAGCAGGCGGGGCGAATCCATGCGGACATCGCGCTCGCCGCGCTCGAGCCCGCCGCTGGCGACCAGGTCAAGGGAGCGCAGGTGCTGGTAGCCGATACTGGCTTCGAGCAGCATCCCATCCAGCGCATTCTGGTCGGCGCCGACGGCGGTGACTACGTCCGTGCCGTCGAAGTCTCGGTGCGCGACCGCACCGAGGAGCTGTGGAGGCGGGTTGGGATGGGCAGCATCCAGCGCATCAGCGGCTATGCTGCCGACTCCATCGCGGTCAACGCCCGGGGCCGCTACATCCGCTGCGCGATCTACCACCACGACGACCCACCACTCGATCAACCCACGCTGCGCGCCGAGAGCCTGCAGGAATTTCTGGTGGTCGAGGCGCGCGGGGGCCCGGCCCCCATCCTCTACTACGGCGGCGCGTTTGCTGATGCTCCCCGCTATGATCTTGCCAGCCGCAGCAAGGCGGTGGACTTGGCGGGACTGCCCGGGCTACGGCTGGGCGCGGAAACAGAAAACCCCGCGTTCCGGCAGGCAGGCTTTGGTTCCCTGGGGCCGTGGCTCGCCGGGCTGGCGATCGGCGCGGTCAGCCTCCTGGTCATCTGGGTGATCGTCGGCATGCTGCCCAAGAAGGAAACCCCATGATGAATATTCCGCAGCCGCTTAAAATCGGTATGCGAATGGGCGCGATGGTCTATGCCGGGTTGCTGCTCGTGGTGGCGGGCTGCCAGAGCAGCCTGATCTACCACCCAGCGCGCGGCACCGAGCAGCAGGCGGTCCAGGCCGCCATGCGCGAGGGCCTCGTCGCCTGGCGCAACGCCGAGGGCGAGCTGATCGGCTGGCGCTCGGCGCTGGCCCGGCCCGATGCCGACGCCCTCCTCGCGTTCCACGGCAATGCGGGAAGCGCTCTTCACCGGGGCTACCTGGCACGGGGTCTCGACCCCTATTTTGCGGTCCATATTCTTGAGTATCCGGGCTATGGCTCGCGACCGGGACGTCCGCGCGAGAAAACCCTCTACGCCGCCGCCGAGGAGGCACTCGGTCTCCTGCGCACCGAGCGCTCTGGCCGTGTATTCCTCGCGGGCGAATCGCTGGGCAGCGGGGTGGCCTGCCACCTCGCTGGAACCCGGCCGGACAAGGTGGCCGGGCTGTTCCTGATCACCCCCTTCACCAGCTTGCCCGACGTGGGGCGCAGCCACTATCCCTTTCTTCCTGTCGGGCTGCTGCTGCGCGACCGCTACGACAACGAGAGCAAGCTGGAGCGCTACAGCGGCCCCCTGGCCGTGCTCCTCGCCGAGCGGGACAACGTGGTCCCTGCGCGGCTGGGCCAGGAACTCTTCGACGGGTATGCAGGGCCAAAGCGCCTGTGGATCCAGGCGGGGCGGAACCACAACACGCTCGACTATAATCCGCGAGCAGGGTGGTGGGCGGAGGTGGCGGGGTTTCTTACCGGCACGGCGGGAACGGGGGATGCTGCGGAAGGACAGTGAGAGGAATCGACGAAGATCGAGACTGCCGGAGCGTAGCGGAGACCACCGAAGGTCACACCGGGACAAGGATGGGGACGAGAACGAACGAGATCTTCGTCGCGCTCAATCTTCGTCTCGATCGTTGTCCCGATCGTTGTCGAATTTTGATTCGAGAGAGTTAACCACGGATGAACGTGATTTACGCGGATGGAAAAGGGCAGGGTTTGTAGGGGCTCCGCGAGACGCTTTGACCCGCCCTGGGAACGCGGGGCTCCGCACCCGCTGGCATCTGAGAAGATGCGAGTGCGGAGCCTCGCGGTCCCAGTCCGCCACGGCGACTTCCCGGGCGGGCCGTCAATACGGTCAACCAGGTCAACAAGGTCAGCGAACCCGCACCTAGAAATCAAACTGGACTCGGGTCGTTCCGATATGCGCGGTACCGACTTCGTCTAGATCGGCGTAGATGTAGTTGAACATCAAGCGCACGTTGGGATTGAGGTACCAGTTGAGCGCGGCGGTGGTGTCGGCGAGTTCGCCACCGGCCACCTCGCCGTCGTCGAGATCGATCCCGGAAAGCCGCAGCGCGACCTCCCAGGCACCGCCGCCCCGGCCAAAGCCCTGGAAATTCTGGCGGGGCCGGATGCGTCCGAAGTAGCCGTAGTTGCGGTCGTAGGGGCGGTGCTCGCCGGTGAGGAAGTAGCTGGCCATGACGTAGTAGGCGGAGAAGGTGTTGTCTTCCGCCCCCTCGGTGCGGGCCTGCATATACTCGGACTGCAGGGAAAGGGAGCCAAGCACGGCGGCGGCTTCCAGACCGTAGAGACGGGCCTCGTCGGCCTCGATGCTGCCGGTTTTGACGAAGACAGGCGCGATTTTGGATTCGGGCCGGGAGGAGAAGCTAACGGCGTTATCGACATTCTTGTGGCTGGCGGCGGCACCGAGATGGACCAGGCGACGCCCGCCGTCGGCATAGACGGGAAGCCCGGTAAGGCGGCCGGTGAAGTTGTAGCCGTCGTTCGAGGAGGCCTTGCCGAAGTTGTCGGTCTCTCTGAACACGCCGCCGGAGAGCGTGGCGCGCTGGCCGAGCGCCGAACGGGTGAACATCGCGCCGGAGTTATAGCTCGGCACCAGGGCGGTGGTGAGACCGCGCTCGATGAAGGTCATGAACTTGCTGCTGTTGAGCTGTTCCATGCCGAAGGGCTCCTGGAAGTGTCCGATGCGCAGGTTGCCCACGACCGGAACATCGAGGAAGCCGCCGTAGACGTAGCGGAAACCGGGTGAGCCGTCGGCAAAGTCGTACTGGGCCTTGAACTCCATGGATTCGTAGAAGGTGCCGCCGAGTTCGAGACGGGCGCGGCGGAACTCGGTTCCGTCCTTGATATCGCCCACAGCATCGCGCAGCTCGTCGCCGTCGCCCCAGATGACGGCGAAGTCCTGCTGGATACGTCCGCCGAGCTGGAGACTGATGGATTTGTCGGCGTTCTGGAAGGCGAGGCCGTTGTTCCAGGAAACGGCGAGGGCGTTGGGGCTGTCGAGGCGGGCTACGCGCTGCTCGACCTGCTCCACGCGGGACTCCAGGGCGGGCGCAGGCGCGGCGGCGGGAGCCGGCTGGGCGGATCCCTTCTCCAGCTCGCTAAGGCGATGTTCGAGCCGGCGGATCTGCTCCTCGAGCTGGGCGATGCGGTCGTGGCTTTCTGGCTGGGCGAACGCGGGCAGCGCGGCGACAAGAAGTGCGGCAAGCATCGGGCGGATGGACATGGGGGCTCCTGGGGGTTATCGGTCGTTGCGGCGGGTGGCGATGACGTCGAGCAGCCGCTCGCTTTCGAGTACGGCCAGATAGGGCAGCGGATCGGTCTCGGTGGCGAGGATGAATTCGGAAAGCTGGTGGCGAACGGCGGCCTGCAGATCACCGGCGGACCAGGGTTTGGCGATGTAGTGGTGAAGATTGGCCTCGTTGACCGCGCGGATGGTGTCCTCCAGGCCCGCCTGGCCGGTGATCAGCATCTTCCGCGATGCGGCATAGTCCGGCTTCCCCTGCAGCTCGACCAGCAGGTCTACCCCCCGTTCGCCCGGCAGCAGATGATCGCAGAGGGCCAGACCCAGGCGGTCGCCGTCTGCGGCAAGCTGCGAAAGCACCTCGCGGGCATCGGCGACATCCTCGGCGGCCTCGATTCTGAAGGCGGCGGCAAAGGGCTGGAGGTCGCGGACGATGGCTTCGCGGACTTCGGGTTCGTCTTCCAGGCAGAGTCTGGCAATGCGGTTCATGGATGCTTCTCCGGGTTGGGGGTAAAGCGGGCGGATAACGCGGGGAGGCGCACGCGGAAATCGGTGCGGCCGGGCTGAGATTCGACAGTTATTTCGCCGCCGTGGCGGGCCGCGATGTTGCGGCAGATGGATAGACCGAGACCGAGGCCGAACTCGACGCGTCCCTGGCGGGTGGTGAACCGCAGATCGAAGATGCGGGCGATGTTCCCGGCGGGAATGCCGGGGCCGTTGTCTATGATGTGGACATCAACAGCGCCGGGCTTCTCCGCGCGGACCTCGACCGATAGCGCGCCTTTGCCCCCCATCGCTTCGAGGGCGTTGGCAATCAAGTTGGTCCAGATCTGGTTGAGCTG
>CBFGVE010000141.1:0-6457 GCA_965651915.1 uncultured bacterium | reverse complement strand
TCGCCAGAATCGAGGAGATCGTCGGCCCCCGGCAGATCGTGCGGGAGAACAACCAGCGCTACCTGGAGGTGCAGGCCAACGTGGTCGGCAGGGACATTGGCAGCTTCGTGGCCGACGCCCAGGCCGCCCTCGACGCGGAGGTCGAGCTGCCCCCCGGCTACCTCGTCTCCTGGGGCGGCCAGTTCGAGCTGCAGCAGGAAGCCAACCGACGTCTCGCCGTGGTGGTTCCGGTCACCCTCGGGCTGATCGCCGCGCTCCTCTACATGTCGCTCGGCTCGGTGAAGAATACCGTCCTCATCCTGCTCAACATCCCCCTCGCCCTGGTGGGCGGCGTCGTGGGGCTGTGGCTGGCCGGGGAAAACCTCTCCGTGCCCTCCAGCATAGGCTTCATCGCCCTGTTCGGCATCGCGCTGGGAAATGGACTGGTGCTGGTCACCTACCTCAACGAACTGTACCGGGGCGGGCGGACTCTCGATGAAGCCAGCGTCGAGGCCGCCTGCCTGCGGGTGCGGCCGGTACTGATGACCGCCGGCACCACGCTGCTGGGCCTGCTGCCCCTGCTGATCGCCACCGGCACCGGCAGCGAGGTGCAGCGCCCCCTGGCGGTGGTGGTGATCGGCGGACTGGTCTCCTCCACCCTGCTCACCCTGCTGGTGGTGCCCGCCCTCTACAAATGGTTCGCCATCAATCCCAACCTCGAACGCTGAGGAACACCATGAAAGAAATCAAAGCCTACATCAAAGCATCCCGGCTGGACGCGGTGACCCGCGCCCTCCACCGGGTGGAGGGCCTTCCCGGGGCCAGCTTCTCCCACATACTCGGCTTCGGCCGCGGCAAGGAAAGCTCCACCGGGTTCCGTCCCGACGCCGATCCCTCAGGCTATGTGAAACACGTGAAGGTGGAGGTCGTCTGCAAGGAGGAGCTGGTCGACGAGGTGGTTGCCGCTATCCACCGCGCCGCCCACACGGGCCTGCGCGGGGACGGCAGCATCTTCGTCAGCGACGTGGAGCGCAGCGTGCCCATTCAGGATGCGCCGCAGTGACGTGCTGACGCGGTGCTGCCCGGCTGTCCAGGCCTTGGACACTGCGCAGAGCGGATTGTCCAAGGCTTGGAAGCCGCACGCTACTCATATACCAAGAGGCGTTGCCGGTCCTCATATCCAGCGGCATCCTCAAGGAATCTTCGCGCCTCCGATTCTCGATTCAAACGCTCCGCGACCCTCTTCAAGTCGATGCGCTTCAAGATGTCGATGGTGACAGGTCTTTTTGCGTCGAAGAAGATAAGCGACCGGAGAAACCTTTGGCAAAGGTCTGAGTTTAGGAGTTCACATAAAAACCCAGCTTCCTTTTCCGATGAACACGGAATAAAGTAGCAGGTGTCGTCGAGCATAATGGGTTTACCTTCATGCTCGCCCACTACCTCAAATCGGCAGTTTTTGTACAGGCCTGATATGGCGACCTTCCATGGGGAAAAGGCGTAATCACCGATGCCAAATACGGAAAACCGAGGACGCTTCTGGTAAATAATGCTGCCCCTTCTGTCGAGAGCGTTTGCATGCGCAATCAAGTAGGCCCAGGTTTTCGGAGCGCTTTTTTGAATCGTGCGGGTGTCATCCGACGGCTTCTGCTGGGTAACAAGAACGTAGCGGTCTGGCGTTGTCCGTCCGTTTGCAATATCCGAAGACTTTAGCAGTGGAAACAAATGTGTTGCCTCCATCTGGCAGTTTTCTTGGCGGCCGTTGGTGAAATGCCCGTTCTCCTTTCTAAACTCCATGACCCTAGAAGCGTCATGCTTAATGCCGGAGCGCCACGTGTAGTAGGCATGGCCGTCAATATCTCGAAGTTGGAGGTACTCGTCCACATTGGCTACGAGTTCTCTTCCGCAAAGACCAAAGGTCGCCATTGGGTCGTCGAACGAGAGACTGGGATAAACGGTGGCCGTCGAGGTAGGCTTGGCGCCTCCGGTGTGCACGATGAGCAGGCAAGCGGCAACCGAGGCCTGAAAGTGGGCCTGTGCATCTATGAGGTGGAGCGATGCACGATCGACATTCAGATGGTTCGTCCAGGCGTGGCGCAACAGCTTCCGTGCGGTAGCCGTTTTGCAGAGTACGGCCATGCAAGCTTCGCGGTGGTGCAGTGCTTCCAGTAGCCGGATCATCATCCACTCTGATATGTCGAAATTGGCCTTGCCGGTCTTGGCAGAAAAACCATTATGCCCCTGGAAGTTTGTTTTCTCCGGCAAATTTTTGCTCCCCAATGATCCGAGGGCAGAGTTTGTGACCCAGGGGGGATTGCCGATCACAAGTATGCGGCCGTTGATGCCGGTAAAAAACGCTTCCCAATTCACCCGGAAAAAATTCCGGCACTCTAGCTGTACCGTTCCCGGCTGGTTGCTCCCCAGAGTCTGCCTGGCATCGTCGATATAACCGGGATTGATGTCGAAGCCATAGACGGTCGTTGCTTCGGGAAATGCGGCCATGGCAGCACGGACGAAGCTGCCTTTCCCGCAGGTGGGCTCGACTACCGCGTCGGCAGTAATGCTGGAAGCTCGGAGGAATTCGGCAACTGCCACCGCCAGGTCGGTCGGTGTCTGAAAGTCTCCGAATGCGGCTTTGTTTGTCGCGATCATCAGACGACCTTGCTTACGCCTGCAACCTTGCCCGCCTGTTCGATTGCCCGGCCATACTGAAGTCTCCATTGTAGGGCATTGGTTATCGTAAGATAGCCGACCTCGGGGCGTTTTATTAGAATTTCTTCAGCCAGTTGCTGGGCCTGAATCTCGTCCAGGGGTAGGAATCTTTCGAGCATGAAGGCGGCTATGTCGTCGGCGTTCCCGTCATTTTCAAGGATTTTGAGAATGCCTGTGGTTGTCTGGAAGTCCGCCGTCCGGCTGGCCTCCACAAAAACGACATGGTTGATGGTCAGGGTAGCCGTGCGGCGCTTCCTATCATCTTTTTTGGAGTAAACGAAAACGAGCAGCGAGTAACCCAGCCCATACACCTTCTGGCGAGCAGCAGTGAATGGGCACGAAGATTGAGGTTGCCTGCTGCTCGTTACTTTGATGTCTACGCCGAGCTTTGGGAAGTCGATGCCTTTGGCCGAGGATCCCTTGACGAAGGTGAACGATTCCTGAAGGCAATTTTGGAACTTGTGCTCCAGATAGGTGCCGACGGCTTTGCCATCTGTCACGCCAAATAGGCTTCGCTCGCGGTGCGCCGATTCGCGCCGGGCAAATAGCTTTGCCTCTTGGATTAGCCGCTCGACGGTCAGTGTCTTCGTAGTATTCCTATTCCTGCCGGGAGCACTTACATCTTGCGGCACTAACGCTAGGGGACGGGATAGCCGAGGGTGAAGGCGTGGACGGCTTCGCGGACCTTCTCGATCGCGGCGGCGTCTCCGTTGGCCGCCACGACATCGGCCACCCAGTTGGCGATCTGCTTCATCTCGGCCTCCTTCATGCCGCGGGTGGTCACGGCGGGGGCGCCGATGCGGATGCCGGAGGTGACGAAGGGGCTCTTGGTGTCGAAGGGGATGGCGTTCTTGTTGACGGTGATGAGGGCTTCGTCGAGCCAGGCGGCGGCCGACTTGCCGGTGGCACCGCCGCTGCTCACATCCACCAGGAAGCAGTGGTTGTCGGTGCCGCCGGAGACGATGCGCAGGCCGCGCCCGGCGAGGGTCTCGGCGAGGGTCTTGCTGTTGGCGACCACCTGGCGGGCGTAGTCCTTGAACGCGGGCTGGAGGGCCTCGTGGAAGCAGACCGCCTTGGCGGCGATGACGTGCATGAGCGGGCCGCCCTGGATGCCGGGGAAAACCTGGCGGTCGATGTCGGCGGCGAATTCCTTGCGGCAGAGCACCATGCCGCCGCGCGGTCCGCGCAGGGTCTTGTGGGTGGTGGTGGTGACGAACTCGCAGTAGGGGACGGGGTTGGGGTGGACGCCGCCGGCGACGAGGCCGGCGATGTGGGCCATGTCGACCATGAGCAGCGCGCCCACCTCATCGGCGATCTTACGCAGGCGCTCGAAGTCGATCACCCGGCTGTAGGCGCTGGCGCCGGCGCACAGAAGCTTGGGACGGTGCTCGCGGGCCAGCGCTTCGAGGCGGTCGTAGTCGATGCGCTCGGTTTCGCGGTCTACGCCGTAGGGGATAATTTTGAAGAAGCGGCCGGAGAAGTTCATCGGGTGGCCGTGGGTGAGGTGTCCGCCCTCGGCCAGGCTCATCGCCATGATGGTGTCGCCGGGCTGGAGGACGCTGAAGTAGACGGCCATGTTGGCCGAGCTGCCGCTGTGGGGCTGCACGTTGGCGTGCTCGGCGCCGAAGAGCGCCTTGGCCCGCTCGATGGCGAGGCTCTCGGCGACGTCCACGTGCTCGCAGCCGCCGTACCAGCGCTTCGCCGGGTAGCCTTCGGCGTACTTGTTGGTCATGACCGAGCCCTGGGCCTCGCGCACCGCCTGGCTGGTGTAGTTTTCGGAGGCGATCAGCTCGATGTTCTGGAGCTGGCGGCCGGTCTCGGCGCGGATGGCCTGGTAGATCTCGGGGTCGGAGGCGAAGACGGCGGCGAGGCTCTGGTGGTGGGTCGCGGCGCGCTCGAGCTTGGCGATGCGGCGGCTGTGGCGCCCGCCCTCGAAGGCGGTGTCGAGCCAGGCGGCGAGGATCTCGGCGGCTTCGGCGGGGTTTTGAACGCCCCCGCCGAGCACGAGGACGTTGGCGTCGTTGTGGCTGCGGGCCTTGCGGGCCAGCTCGGGGGTGGCGCAGAGGGCGGCGCGCACCCGGGGGTAGCGGTTGGCGGTCATGCTCATGCCGATGCCGGTGGTGCAGACGAGCAGGCCCTGGTCGGCGGTGCCCTCGGACACCTGGGCGGCGACGACGGCGGCGAAGTCGGGGTAGTCCACCGAGTCGGGGGTGTGGGTGCCCGCGTCGAGGATCTCGATGCCGCGTTCCTGCAGGACCGCGCTGAGGGCTTGCTTCAGTTCAACTCCGCCGTGGTCGGCGCCAAGGGCCATCTTCATGTGTGTTTCCTTTGCCTGGGGTTCCATTCGTAGATGCTGGTGTTCGGCCAGCCACAAAATAAGGTCCGAAATCGCGCTGTCAAAATAATCCCGCACCTGACGGTAAATCGCTACTGGGGAGCCGATGGGGTCGGGGACATCGGTTTCTTCGCCGGACGGACCGAAGCTGCTGAGCAGGCGGGTCTTGGCGGCGAGGCTGGGGTCGGCGCCCACGATGGCCTCGCGGTGTCCGTGGGTCATTGCGACGATGAGGTCGGCCGCGCGGGCCATGTCGCGGGTGAGGGTGCGGCTGCGGTGGGCCGATTCGTCGATGCCAACCTCGGCGAGCGCCTGCACCGCCTGGCTGCTGGCGGGGCTGCCGTTGGGGGCGTGGGTGCCGGCGGAAGCGGCCCGCCAGTTCGCGGAGGGCCCGACCCGGTGGTTGAAGAGGTATTCCGCCATGGGACTGCGGCAGATGTTGCCGGTGCAGACGAACAGGATGGTGTGTGGCTTGGTCATTCGCTTGTTTCTGTTTCCGCCATGGTGCGCACGGTGGTCTCGTCGAGGGCCCCGGCCCGCAGGATTTCCAGTTGGTCGCCCACGCAGCGGACCACGGTGCTGGGCACGCCCCCCGGCGAGGGGCCCGCATCGAGGACGAGCGCGACCGCTTCGCCCAGGGCGTGCTCGGCCTCGCCGGCGGTGCGCGCGTCGGGCTCGCCGCTAAGGTTGGCGCTGGTCACGGCTAGCGGGCCGCCCATCGCCTCGACGACCGCGAGGGCGACCGGGTGGTCGGGGATGCGGAAGCCGAGGAGGGCTTCGCCGGCCGGGAGCACCAGGGTGAGGGGGCCCGGCCAGCCCCGCTGGGCCAGCCGCCTTGCCGCCGGACTCAGTTCCGCGCCCAGGGCTTCCATATCTTCGGTGCGCCGGACGAAAAAGGCGAGCGGTTTTTTGCCGTCGCGGCTTTTGGCGGCGTAGATGCGCTCGATCGCGGCGGGCTGGGTGGCGTCGGCGGCGAGCCCGTAGACCGTCTCGGTGGGGATGACGACCAGTTCGCCGCGCCGGAGGGTTTCGATGGCGCGGGCGATGGCCTCGGGAGCGGGACTGCGGGAATCGACGGAAAGGCGCTCAGCCATGGCGGGGCGTCCGGATGTTGAGGGCCTTGAGGCCGAGGAGGATGTCGGTGGCGCGGCGGAGGATGGGGTCGCCCCCGGTGCGCTCCTGCAACTTCTGGTGTTCGATCTCCTCTTCGAGCGGGGGCCGCTGGGGGCGGTTTGCCGGTTTGGGTTCGGCGGGAAGGGTGTCCTGGTCCACCCGGATGTCGGGGGCGAGTCCGCTGCGGCCATCGAGTACGAGGCCGTTGGCGAGGACGAGGCGGTGGGTGGCGAGGAGTAGATGGTGTCCGTCGGCCAGCGGGTGCGGGTGGCGGAGCAGGGGGTCGCCCGAGCTGGGGCGGCCGACGAGCAGGCTGTCCAT
>CBFGVE010000140.1:0-6470 GCA_965651915.1 uncultured bacterium | reverse complement strand
GACGCGGAGGGGGGTGCCCATGGGGAAAAGCTTGGGTTCGGGGTCTACTCGTCGAAGGGTTCGAAATCGGCCTTGGTCACTCCGCAGTCGGGACAGTGCCAGTCGTCGGGGAGTTCCTCGAACGCGGTGCCGGGAGGAATATCGGTGTCGGGGTCGCCCATTGCGGGATCGTAGATATGGCCGCAGACTTTGCAGATCCAGCGCTGAGAATTTTCGGAAGTGTTGCTCATGGGATGAAGCTACCTTGAGTTAGGGCGTGGTCAATGCGTCCTCGATGAAATCGGATGGTTTGTCGGCGCAGTAGGAAATGATCGAGGGAATCTTGTCGATGGCGATTCCCCGCCAGTAAATGAGCCAGCGGCCCGCGCGCTGGCGTCCGTCGGCGTGGCGCTCGTACCAGGGGGAGAACGGGTTGTCGACCCGCGATCGCCAGAAGAGGCGGTCGTGTTCCTGTTTGACAACGCTCCACATTTCCTGTCCGAGGCCTTCGCCGCGGGCGAGGGTGCCCACCGCGAATTTGGAAAGGTATTTGCCGGCGGGGTGGTCTTCAAGCAGGACGGCGCCGCGGTAGTTGGCCTCGATATAGAAATCACGAACGCGGTCTAGGAAGGCTGGCTCGCGGAGCGCGCGGCCGAAGGCCTCGAAAATGAGCCGGGTGAGGGCATCCTCATCGATCTCGTCCCGACGGTGGAGGTGGTGGATGGCGCTGCCGGGCCGGATAATCGAGCCGGCTCCGCGCACCGTGAAAAGCTCCTTGAGCAGGTTGAGCGGGGAGGCGACCGAAAAGTGGAGCTGGGGCCATGCGGCGAGGCAGCGGGCGGCGAGCGCAACGACATCGGCCTCGCCAGGATCAAGCTGGTGGGGATTGCGACCGTGGAGCAGGTGGTACCACACCATTTTCGATTCGGTATCCTTGAGGCTCCCCTGGACGCGAAGGATGTGCAGCCGCCGGACCGTGGCGGGCACGAGGTGGGGGGAGAGCTGGTCCATGGTCTCCCCGGGGCGGGTCAGGAGCAGGATGCGTTTGTTCTGGTGGCAGAGGGGCACCTTGGCTCGGATAGCGTCCGCGAGCGCTTCGAGAGCGATTCCGGGGGCGACCTCCTCGGCCTCCATCTGCTCGAAAAGAGCACTGCGCATGGCCGCCGCGTCGGGGCCGCAGAGGATGACGAGGGGAACCAGATCCAGGCGTAGAAGGAACTGGAGGTCGAAGGCCATTAGTTCGGCGAACTGTTCCACGCTGGCCCGGTCGGGCACGACGGCGGCGAAGCAGGCGTCGGGATCGGCATGGAATTTCCTGAGGTAGAACTCGTACTCTTCCCGGCGGCCGATGCTGTCGAGGAAGAGCTGGAGGGTCTTGGAGAGTAGCATGTGCGCACTTTACGCCAACGCAGCATTTTTGAAAAGCGCGGATTCTGGCATCGGAGGGTCCGGGGATTCGCTCGGATTTTTTTTGAACAATCCGCAGAGAGCGTTTTCTAACCGTGGCCTAACGCCTCCGGGCGTTGCTTTCCGCAGTATTCATCCAACAAGGAGACACTTCCATGATTCAGGTCGATCATCTGGTCAAGGAGTTCGGAATGCGCAGGGCGGTGGACGACGTGTCGTTTAGTGTGGAGCAGGGGACGGTGCTGGGCTTTCTTGGGCCCAATGGCGCGGGCAAGAGCACCACGATGCGGATGATCACCGGCTACCTGACCCCGACTTCTGGCCGGGCTCTCGTATGCGACACCGACGTGTCCCAACAGCCGGTGGAGGCGCGTCGCAGGCTGGGCTATCTTCCCGAGAACGCGCCGATGTACCAGGAGATGGCGGTTGAGGAGTTCCTCGGCTTCATCGCCGAGGTCCGGGGCTTCCGGGGAGCCGAAAAGCGCCGCCGAATCGACAATGTGCTCGAGCGCACCCTGCTGGGCAACGTTCGGAAGCAGACCATCGAGACGCTGTCGAAGGGCTATCGACAGCGCACCGCCTTCGCCCAGGCAATCCTCCACGATCCTCCGGTGCTGATTCTCGACGAGCCCACCGAGGGACTCGATCCGAACCAGAAGCATGTGGTCCGTAAAATGATCCGGGAGATGGCCAAGGAAAAGGTTGTTCTGCTATCCACCCACGTCCTCGAAGAGGTCGAGGCGATCTGCTCGCGTGTGATCATCATTAGCGGGGGGCGGCTGGTCGCCGACAGCACACCCGCCGAACTCATGGGACGCTCCGCGTCGGGCCGGCTCGACGAGGTGTTCCGCAAGTTAACCACCACCGCCGATGTCGCGGCAGATGCCGGAAAGGAGGACTGATCAATGTCGTCTTGGAACGTTGTGCGGACCATCGCCAAGCGCGAGTGGAGCGCCTATTTCAATTCGCCCGTGGCCTATGTGTTCATCATTATTTTCCTGATGCTCTCCGGGTTCTTCACCTTCATGGTGAGTCATTTCTATGAGGCTGGACAGGCCGACCTGAGGGGCTTTTTCACCTGGCACCCCTGGCTCTATCTTGTTCTTATTCCGGCTGTGGCCATGCGGCTCTGGGCGGAGGAGCGTCGGGCGGGAACGCTAGAGCTGCTGTTCACCCTGCCGATCACGCCGGCCCAGGCCATCCTGGGCAAGTTCCTGGCGGCATGGCTGTTTCTGCTGTGCGCGCTGCTGCTCACCTTCCCGGTCGTTCTCACCGCCCGCTACCTGGGCTCGCCGGATATGGGGGTAGTGGTCTGCGGCTACATCGGCAGCGGACTGCTGGCTGGAGCCTATCTGGGGCTGGGCATGCTAACTTCGGCGCTCACCCGAAACCAGGTCATCAGCTTCATCCTCGCGGTGGTGCTGGGGCTGTTCCTGATTCTGGCCGGCTTCGAGCCGGTGACCGGGTTCCTCAGCCGCTTCTCTCCGGTGTGGCTGGTGGACTTCATTGCCTCGTTCAGCTTCATCACCCACTTCGCGTCGATCCAGCGGGGCGTGCTTGATGCGCGGGACCTGCTCTACTTCGCGAGTGTGATCGGTTTCTCCCTTTTCGCGACCTCCGTCGTCCTTCACGGGAAACGCAACTAATTCGAGGAGTGTGATCCATGCAAACCAAGCGTATTGCAAAGCAAGTGAATAGTATCGCCGCTCTGCTGATTATTTTCGGCATTGTCGTGGCGGTCAATGTGCTGTTTTCGGGCCTGCGTCTACGCGGCGACTTCACCGAGGACAAGCTGTACACCCTGTCGGAGGGGACCCGCAGCATTCTATCCGGCCTGGAGCGCGATGTGACGGTGAAACTCTACGTGTCGCACAGCATGCCGGGAGCGCCCACCCAGCTTAAGCAGCTCGGCCGCCAGGTCGAGGAACTGCTGCGGGAGTACGCGCTGCACAGCGGCGGCAAGCTCGTGCTCGAAACCTACGATCCTCGTCCGGACAGCGACGAGGAGGAGTGGGCGCAGCGCTATGGCCTGGCCGGCCGGCCTCTGGACCTGCTGGGCCAGGCTCCGCCATTCTATCTGGGGCTGGTCGCGGTTAGCGGTGCCCGCGAGGCTGCGATTCCTTTCCTCTCCCCGGAACAGGAGAGCCGGATGGAATATCTTCTGACCCAGCTTGTCTACGAAGTCACCCGGGGCGAACGACCCAAGATCGGCATTCTCAGCAGTCTGCCGGTCATGGGCATGCAGGCGATGCCGTTTATGCAGAATCCCCAGGGGCGCGCTCCCTGGCTCTTCGTCCAGCAGCTCCGGCGCCTCTACGATGTCCAGGAGATCTCCGCCACAGGGGGGATTCCGGATGGTTTGACCGCTTTGCTGCTGGTTCAGCCTAAGCAGCTCAGCCCCCAGACCGCCTATGCCATAGACCAGTATCTGCTGCGCGGGGGACGGCTTTTCGCTTTCGCCGACCCAATGGCGCTCACCGACGATACTTCCATGCGCAATCCGCAGGCGATGATGATGGGGGGCGACTTCGGCGAGTTTACCAAACTGCTCCAGGCCTGGGGCGTCCAACTCGATCCTACTCAGGTGGTCGGCGACCTCTCTTTTGACACCACTCTAGACAGTCGCGAAGTATGGCGGGCCCGAAACATTAGTTGGCTGAACCTGCCCGAGGAAGGCATTGACCGTTCCGATGTTGCGACCGAACCGCTGCGCAGTGTGCTGCTGCCTTTGGCCGGATCGATTGGTGGGGAAGCCCCGGAGGGATTGTCCCGCGTGGTGCTGCTGCAAAGCTCGGCCCAGTCGGGCCTGCTCAACGCCATGAGCGCCCAGTTCAGCGAGGATGGTGGGGTGCGCGAACTGGTGTCCGATACCCAGCAGCATGCCTTGGCCGTGCGCCTGTCTGGAAGGTTCCGCAGCGCGTATCCCGAGGGGCGCCCGGAGTCCGAGACTCCCGAGGCGGGCGAAGTTCCTCCGCGAGGCGGTCTGTTGGAAAGCGAAAAGGAGGGCGCAGTTGTGCTCGTCTCCGATGTAGACATGCTCTTCGACCAGTTCTGCGTGCGCGCCTCCCGCATGTTTGGAGAAGCCATCTATGAACCGATCAACGACAATCTGAGCTTCGTGCTGAACCTCACCGAGCAGCTTGCGGGCAGCCAGGACTTGATCGGGTTGCGCAGCCGGGGGCGGTTCGACCGACCCTTTACGCTCGTTCGCGAACTGGAGGAAAAGGCCCAGGAGCGCTGGCGTATGGAGGAGCAGACCCTCAGCGCGAAACTTGCCGAAACTCAGTCGCGGCTGAGCGAGATCCAGGCGACCAAGGATCCCACCCAGCGCATGATCCTGAGCCCCGAGCAGGAAGCCGAGATTCGCCGGTTCGAAGAGCAGGTGGTAGAGACCCAGCAGGCCCTGCGCGAAGTCCGCCGCAACCTGACCCGCGATATCGAACAGCTTGGCCTACGACTGAAGGTGCTCAATATCGCGGCAATGCCGCTGGCGGTTGCGGTCATCGGGTTGTTCATCGGGCTTCGCCGCCGCAGCCATTCCTAATCGCCAAGTCATCAGGAGGAACCATGAACCAACGCAGCCTGTTTGTTGCTCTCGTCGTGCTTGTCGTGCTCGGGGGCCTGGCTTATCTCAACCGCAAGCCCACGACAGCTCCCCCGGCGGGTGCATTCGGTGCCGGTTCGCCGGTGCTGGCTATCGATCTGAACAAAGTCCGCGTAATCGAGCTGAAGCGGTCTACCAACGAGGTGGTGCGGATTGAACACGGAGACGGTGGCTGGCAGATTGCCAGCATGCACGGCTATCCGGCCAGCTTCGATAAGATCGCAGACCACTTGCGCGGACTTGGCCGGACTAAAGCCGTCGCGCTGATGCGCGGCGGCGAGGCCTACCCCGAGGAATTCGGGCTGACCCCGGAATCGGGCGACTATCTGAGCCTGCGCCTCTTGGGCGAGGGACAGGGTGAGCCGGTACTAGCCACCTTGGAGGCGGGCAGCGAACGAGGCGCTGGTGCCGAGGGCAACATGCAGCCCGGCGGGCGTTTTGTCCGGGTCGACCAAGGTCCCGTGCTGCTGGCCGACGAATTTCCCTTTGCGATTCCCCGGGATGGGTTGGGCTGGACCGACACCAGCCTGCCCCGTCTCAGCACGGGAGAGGTGACTGAGATCAACGTGGAACGCACCGGTGGAGAGAGGTACAGCCTGCGCCGCACGCCCGGTGGCCAGTTCGTACTGGCCGATCTAGCCGAGGGCGAGGAGATGCAGCCGGGCCAGGGCCAGCATGTTGCCCGCGCGCTGGAGTACCTGAGTTTCGTGGGGGTGGCGGACCCGCAGCTATCCGAGGCAGAGCTGGGCCTGGAGCAGCCGGATACCTACCAAGCCCGTTCCAGCGATGGTATTGTGCTCACCTACCGGCTGGGCGCTACACCCGAACCCAACCACCGCTATGCCCGGGTGGAGATCGAGCTGGCCGAACCGCCGGCCCCGGCCGAGCCTGCGCTGGGGGAGGATCTAGAAGAGGCTGCCCGCGAGGCGGCGCAGACCCAGCACCAAAGTCGTGTCGAGGCCCATAAAGCCCATGTCGCCTCGGCCCGCCAGAAGGTAGAGGAGTGGAATCGCCGCTGCAAAGGCTGGACCTTCCTCCTGCAAACGTATAATGCTGAACAGATGCTCACTGCCCGCAGCAAACTGGCGGTCACCAAGAAAGAACCGGCGCCCGAGCAGCCAGACTCCACGGAGCAGGCACCGGAAGAGGAAACATGAAGCCACACGAAATTTTCAAAGCCCTTTCACCTGAAACCGCCCAGACGGTTGTCCGCTACTTTCGCGAAGAGGATGCCCGCATCTACGGCAACGCCTTGGCCAGTCTCGCCGCCCAGCGCAGGCTGCGCCCGGTGTTCATTCAGCGAAAACCCCGTCCCGAGCAGATCGCCTGGATGGCGAACGCTCTGGGCCTGCGGGGTAGCGACGAGCTGGCCGAACAGTTGCTGGTGCTCTGGCTGCTGAAGGCCCGAATGGATATGCTCGTCGACTTTCTCGATCAGGTCGGGCTTGACCACGATGTCGAAGGCAACATCGAGGACCTT
>CBFGVE010000139.1:0-6487 GCA_965651915.1 uncultured bacterium | reverse complement strand
CGTTGGGGTTTTGCTTGTAGTGGGTCATGTGGCCGGTGTCGTCGAGCGCCTCGTCGAGCCGGTCGGCGGCGTCGTAGAGGTTGGTGGTGCTGCTTCCATCGGGACGGACCGTTCCTGCGGGCTTCTGGGCGCGGGTCCAGTAGTAGAGGGTGGTGCGGCCGAGGGGGTCGGTGGCGGATGCCGGCAAGCCGCTGCCGTGGTAGGCTCGGGTTTCGGCGGCCTCGGCGGGACTGCCGGCCGCGTGGACGGTGGCGGTGGCCCGACCGAGGGCGTCGTAGAAGTGGAGGTTGGTGATGCCGCCGACCACGGTCTGGAGCAGCTCGCCGCGCGGGCTGTAGGTGTAGTGGACGGTGGCGGCGTCGGTGGAGTCCGCGGTGGCGGGGTTGCCGCTGGCGTCGTAGGTGTAGGTGGTGGTGCGCAGCCCGCCGCCCTCGGTTTTGCGGTGGAGCTGGCCGTCGGGGTAGTACTCGAACACAGTGGCGCGTTCGGCGAGGGTGCCCGCCGCCTCGGTCAGGGAGGCGATCCGGTGGGTCGCGGTGTAGGTGTAGAGGTTCGTGGTCGCCGCCGAGGTGCCGGCCGCCTCGGTCGCCGAGACCAGCCGGTGGAGGCTGTCGTAGGCGTAGAGGGTGGTGGCCTCCTCCGGGGTGCCGAGCGCCTCGGTCATGGCGAGCAGGTTGTTGTGTGCGTCGTAGACGAAGGTGTTGGTGGCGCCTGCCTCGGTTACGACGCGCTCCGCGCGGTCCCATCCGTCGTAGGCGATGCGGCGGGGGGGCGCTCCGGAGCGCTGGGCGAGCACGGTGCGCCCGCGGTCGTCGTAGTGGTAGGTGGCCACGTTACCCAGGGGGTCGCGCTCGGTGCCGCGCCAGCCGGTGGAGAACTGCTCCCAGACCTGGCCAGTGGCGGAGACCTGGCTGGTGACCTGGCCGAAGGGGTTGTAGGTGTTCTGGATGGTCTGGACGCCGTCGGGGTCGGTGAGCGCGGTGATGGCGGAGGGGTGGTTGGTGTCCCCGTAGGCGGCGGCCCAGCGGTTCCCGGCGGCGTCGGTGAAGTTGGTGAGGTTGCCCGCGGCGTCGTACTGGTAGGACACGGCCCGCGGCGGGGAGCCGTTGTCGGTGGCCGAGGCCAGCCGCCCCCCGCTGTAGGCGAGGGTGATGGCGGGGCCGAAGCTGCTGGTGGCGGAGACCAGGTTGGTCTGGGCGTCGTAGGCGAAGGCGATGGCGTTCCCCTCCTGGTCCTCGATGCGCTCCACCACGTTGCTGGTGCTGAAGAAGTAGGTCCGGGCATTGCGCTCGCGCAGGATGTAGCGGTCGTCCGCGCGCTCCAGGGAGTAGGTGGATCCGGGCGGTCCGGTGTAGGTGCCGTCCGGCTGGTGGACGAACGTGAGGGCCCTGCCGCCGATTCCGACGGAGACGGCGTTCTGGGTGAGCCCGGCCATGAGCGGGGCCATGTCGGCCGCCGAGCGGTCGCCGTATCCCGGGCCGAAAGCGGTGTGCTCAACCGCGCGGATGTGCATGGAGTGGGTCCACCCGGTTCCGGCGGCGCCGCCCCCCGGGCTTCCCGAGCGGTAGCTGCGGGCGAGGACGAGCGGCAGGGGCCCGCCCAGTTCGAGATCGGTGTGGTCGTAGAGGAACTCCCCGGTCTGCAGGTCGACGGGGTCGAAGCTGCAGGGCGCCTGGTAGGTGCGGATCTGCGGGGTGTAGGAAGGGCGCGAGTAGGCCTGCTGGACCAGGGGCTTGTAGGGTGTCCGCCAGGCGTTGTAGCCCCCGTTGTTGCCCTTGATCATCATGCCGTAGGAGATGCCGCCGGGGACGTTCTTCTGCACGGCGTAGGCGTGGCCGATCCATTCGCCGATGTTGATCCACCCGCTCTTGGGCATGATGAACAGGGCGTTGTCGTTGACCATTTCGTCGGCCATGCCCCATTTGTTGGGATAGCCGGTGATGTCGGCCTTGATGGCGTCCCAGTTCGCGGCGTCGGCCCGGTAGATGCGCATCCCCTGGGTGTTGGCCTGGCGGATCACGCGAACGGTGGAGACGCCCATGGCGTTCCCGTGCTGGAGCTGCTCGAGCACGGCGTGCTCGAGGGCGCTGGCGATGAAGGAGCTGGCGAAGCCTCCCGCGCTCGCGGTGGAGAAGGTCAGGGCGTTCTTGATGTCGATGTAGAAGTTCTCTGATTCGCCTGCCATGATGCCCAGGCTGTAGAGCATCTCGGTGCGCCCGCCGGATACGGACTGGAGGCGCTCGGTGGCGCTCTCGTTCTGTTCCATCCACCGCTGCCCGGTGTAGCGGAGGCTCTCGGTGAAAACCTCGGTGGAGGTGTCGCCGTGGCCCTGGCGCCGGAGGGCCTCGATGGTTTTCTGGACGTGGCCGGACATGCCCCCGGCGGTTCCCGCCCCGAAGGACTGGCAGAGAACGTAGACGCCACCGCGGCGGAGCCCGTAGGTCTGGGAGTTGGTGGTGCCGCCGTACACGACGTCCACGGTCAGGGCATAGCCGGAGCCGGGGGGGCCTCCGGCTCCGGTCTCCGAGCGGACCGGGGTCGTCTCCTCGTCGAGGAATACCTGGGCGCGGTTCGCGGTGCCGCTGGTGAAGCGGATGGATATTTTCCGGGCCGCGGTGGCGCGAATCTCCCGGGTCAGCGGCGTCATGTTGGGGCCGCTGATCACAAGCTTCGCGTTTGCGGCGGGGATCATGTGCTGGATGTCCGCCGACGGCGGCTGCTGGGCGAACGGCCCCGAGTTCCAGCGCAGCGGATCGAGGATCCGGCCCGGGCGGTCGTGCTGGCCAGGCCCTTCGAGCGCGTGGGCGAGCAGCCCGCCCGCGTACTGCTCCATCTTGGCGGAGAGCGCTGCCTCGTCGAGCCCGGTGGCCCAGTCGGAGCCTCCCGAGGAACCGCCGGCAGCGGCGAGGAGCGCCTGCCTGTCGTAGCCTGCGGCCTCAGCGAGGCCGACGGTTGCCGGGGCGGCATGGGATTTAAGCGAGGGGTCGAACCGACGCCAGGTTCCGTCCGGTAGCCGCACGCCGACATAGACGAGGCGGACGCGGGCCACGCCGTTGGAGACGCTATCGATCAGCCCTCCGCCAGAAAGAAGTTCAAGGGCCACCCCGCCGTCGGGGATGCCGGCGAGACCGCGCAGATCCAGGCCCTCTTCCGCCTCGATGGGGATCTCGGCAAAATGGTGCCCGAACCGGGTAGAGTCGGACCCGAAGCTTGCCCGGCATAACTCGGAGAACAGGTGGGCCTGCTCCATGGGGCTGCCCGAGCGGTCGATGAGGGTCCGCTCGGGGCCCCTGAGCAGGCCGAGATAGGGCTCGGTGCGGATGGTTTCGCACACGAAGGCAAACATCGTCTCCAGGTCGCTCCCGAGCTGGGCGGCGGTGGTGGCGACCAGGCTGGCGCCCGGGGTGACAGCGGGAACCGAGGCCATCTGGGCCTGGGGTTCCGTGAGAACGCCGTATTCGTCCGGAGCGGACTCCTCCGGTTCCGCCAGTTCCGCGAAGGCGGGGAAGGGCTGGGTCTGGACGTTCCACTGGGCCTCGGCCAGCGGGACAAAATGGACGCAGGCGGAGAACAGGAAAATGCGGGAAAGGAGATGGGCTTTGGCGGAAATCATCGGATCACCTCGATACGCTGGTAGTTGTGGGCCGGAGTAGGCGTCAGGATCTCGGCCGACAGCCCGCCGAGGTGAGACTCCACGAGACGCCCGTCGGCGTCGTAGCGGTAGAGCAGGACGGCCGAGGCCCCGGGGACCGGGGCGGCGTTTGCGATCCGTGGATGGGTGCCCTCCAGGTATTCCTCAAGGCTGCTGGCTCCGTCTGCGTCGGGGTCGGCTCCCGCGTCCTCCGGTGCTAGTGGGTCGAGGCCGTGCAGGACTTCCCAGCCGTCGGGAAGTGCATCCCCATCGGTATCAGCGCGCTGGGGGTTAGTTCCCTTCAGATATTCTTCCAGGTTGGAGAGTCCATCACCATCAGGGTCCCAACTGTCAGAAAAGTAGAGCCCCCTGCGACCGACCAACACAAGAGCGAGCGATTCAGCGGCATGACTAATCTCGGCCTCCGCAGACTGCTCCTCCTGAATGAAAAATTCAACACTATTATTTGCAACTGATTTCAGCCGGATGTTTGAAGGATCTCCGCCTATGCACGTTTGCATTTGAGAAAATACCGATGGAGCATGGGTATAGGCCCCTGGAAAAGTATACGTACTTGACAAATGAGTGACATTCGTTGGAGTGGTAATGGAGTGGATATAATCCAAAGATGGCGATAACTCCCCACATGAAATTGCTACATAAGCCGCCCTTTCAGTGGCATGCGGACCAGACGAGGCTTGCTGCATTCGCAGCTGAGCTCGGAAACTTGTTTCAGAAATGTTTGATAATCGGCTTATTGATGGCTCGGTGTGGGTAGACGTTTGGGTTTGCATTAAAACCGCTGGCGTCGCAACAAAGGGCTCAATAAAGCTATATTGACCGACATTCTGATTAACCAGGAAATGCCCAGCTTGCAAGACCGCACCATTAGTGAACCGGTGCACGCCGCCCTCTACAACAAGGTACGAAATAGTCTCGACTTCGTGAACACCGTCTAAATAGGGCCATTCTAGGATTCTTACTTCGAACGAGTTGGATTCAATATTGCGCACTTGGTATGTGAATGGGGCTTCATCGTTATTTGTTTGCGGAAGAAGAATGACGCACGGATTTATAAATTTTCCTTCTAGGTCAACTAAGTTCCACGCGTCACCAGGTTGCTGCGAAAGTTCTACCGCACCGACCTCGAAAAGGAGATAACTGCCGGCATCCTTGCCTGAAGAAGGATCTAGCCCAAACATATTTTCCCAATCGTCTGGCATACCGTCGCCGTCAGAGTCCGAAGTGAATGGATCAGTACCGGCCAAAAATTCAGCTAAGCTTGTAAGGCTATCACCATCTGGATCACCGAAGGCATCGCTAGGATCAAGTGGATTTAAAGCATTCTGGATCTCCCATCCATCAGGCATTCCATCACCGTCGCTATCTTCGCTCAGGGGGTCTGTTCCGTAATTATATTCTTCTAAATTAGTGAGCCCATCGGCATCAGGATCATTGAAAGCGTCGTAAATTTGGCTAATGTCCTGCAATTGAAATGCCCGGCGATAAATCCTCACGTCTGAAATTTGTCCTTTAAAATGCTGCCCAACATCTCTACGACCGAAATACAAGAAATCGCTAGGCCGATAGTTAATTGCGGATTTTACACCTACGGTTCTGACCTGGGCACCATTGATAAACGCTCTCATGATCTCACTCGATAGAGAGAATGAAAGAGCAATGTGCTTCCATTCCCCAAATGTAATCGGATATGTAATTCTTGGCTTAACGTCTGATTGAATATTGCAATGAAAGGCTAAACGTTCGAGATTCTGTTCACGCAACAGTCCAAATCCAGTGTTGTACTGTGTCAGCGGATCCCTGCTCCAGCATGACACCGCCTGCGAGTAGTTTGGGGGATTCAGATCATATCTAACCATTGCGCTGATGGTAATCTCATCCGGGATTTTCCAATCTAAACTGGGCTGGATCCGGACAAAATCGCTCACGCCGTTCATCCTCAGGGAGTGCCCGAGTGGTCCGTTCTCCCACGTTCCTCCAAACAATGTCCCCGGCAGGGCTGCGTTCACATAATTAATGGCGGTTGTGCCTTCCCCCTCGTTGAGCGGCCACCATCCGGCCAGCGATTCGTCAAGCCCTGATCTTGGGTTGAAACCGTGTGAGACCTCCCATCCATCGGCCATGCCGTCTTTGTCGGTGTCGGGATCGTTCGGGTTGGTACCGTGCAGATACTCTAGAAGATTGGACAGGCCGTCGGCGTCATTTTCCTCTGCTGCATCGTCCGGGGACCGGGGGGCAAGCCCGTGGAGGATCTCCCACCCATCGCGCATTCCATCGCCATCGGTGTCCGGATTGAGCCAGTCAAGCTCATCCGGGTCGTGAAGCCCATTGCCACTGGCATCCTCCAGATGGTCGGGGACGCCGTCCCCATCGTAATCGGCTGCCACCAGATTGTGGAAGCCCAGGTCCGCGACGGAACTGCCTTCAGCGACCCCATTGGTGGTTGTGGAATAGTGGAACAGTCCGAAGTGACCGGCTAGGTCCGACCCCGCATCGATGGCGGGCGAGGAGGGATCGAGATTCAGCACTCCTTCCGAGCCGGAATCAAACGGGCTGGCCTCCAAGACTAAGGAGCTGGACCCGTAGTATCCTGCTGAGGCCCAGAAGGCGTTGTGGCTCATGGAGACCAGATTGGTACCGGTCGAGACCGTTGCCCCCACGTCGGAAAATATGCTATTGGCTACCTGAACGCTGGCCGTGGACGACGCTTCGTAAACAATCGCCGTCTGCACGCGGCAAAAGGTCATGAAGTTTGCGGCGAATGAATTCGAGACCGTGGTAATTGCCGCGAGGCTGTCGTGAACCGCAATATTAAAGAGGGAGACCTGGCCTTCG
>CBFGVE010000138.1:0-6522 GCA_965651915.1 uncultured bacterium | reverse complement strand
TACCCCGCTTCCCGAAATTTGCCCATTGCTGAATTCTCCCACATAGGTTGTTCCCGAGTGGTAGCGGATGATGCCCGTTCCACTCATTACCCCCATTTCCATCCTGCCGCGGAAGACGTAATCAGGCGCAACCAAGACTCCCTGCCCGTGTGCAACCCCATTAAGTAATGGCCCTACCCAGCAGCCTTCGGGCCTTATAACAGTAAAATCCTCTCCTGATTCCGCCTGACTGCCCATGACGACATACCCATCGGCAATTTGAATCCCATGATTCGGCCTGTAGTCCTCGAATGTGCCGATGAACGAAGTGTCGTCGCCTTTATGGATCAATCCAAACTGCCTCCCTCGCCCAAGTTCCACCAGAAAGGCATCGAGGTCTTTGGCCTTGTCCTGCAGCCTGACCAAATCACTTTCCTTTCGCAGCGGAGCTACGGTCATCGGTTCCTTAGCGCAACCCGCCACTAGAGAGAAAAGCAACAGCAGTGCTACGCGGTTCATGGCCTATCCTTGCATCGATCATTTCATACTGCGAAATCTGCACAGAAGGGGTCACAGAAGGGGTGAGCCCAACAATCTGACAATTTGCTCAAGGTCATCCCGTTCCTTTTCAATACTTCGGGTGGTTCACGCCGGATTCCGAGCCAACCCCGTTCTCTCCACGGCTTCGGCTAAAGACTCCAGAAACAGATCACAATCCTCCTGGCATCCAAACACCGTCGCTCCGCGATTCCCGCGCGTCATCACGTGGTAACAGGCTCCCAGATATTCAATACGCAGAGGTCGCGGCATGCCCTGCCCCTGGCACGTGTCCAAATGCTTGGCAATGTCATATTATTTGGCTGTCCCCTTCTTGCGAACCCAACTTCTTGTCACTTGCTTCGGTCCTACCCCAATTGCTTCCCTTTTCCATATCATCACGGATCCCTTTTCGCCTTACCATGCTTGATCCCGGTCATACGCAGTTACCGACTGCATTCTCCGTACATGTTCATTTCAACCTTCCAGCCACGTTTCGATTTAACAACATATAACGTGTCAACAAAGCAAGCCGAGCCATCGCTTGATTCCGTTCGTATAACAAGTCGGTTGAATTCATCTTCTTCCTCTCGCTCCTGGACGCTTCTCGTCACTGGGCCGGGCAAGCGGGGGCGGCCCCGCACGAATTCGAGCCACTCCTCGTACGTCGCATCACTTTTACCTAGTGGAGTCAGTTGCTTATAGGCAAGCTCAAACTGGCCTGCGTCTAGCAATTCAACCCACTCCATACCGACTTGCACGGGATCGGCACCGGAGGATGGAGCCTCCAAGCAGGAGGACAAGACTACTGTGACCATTAAGATGCTCATGAGCGAAAAGTTTCTTTGGCTTTTCATATGTACCTCTTCTCGCAGCGGCCCTTCCGGGTTTTCCTTGTGATTTCCACGGCCCTTGGTCGAGAGCGGGGAGCTTAAGAGTCTAGCCAGCTAGCGCAGGGGTGGCGTGGTTTCTCGGATTACGGCACCGAATTCGTCGTTTAGCACGAGGATGGCGAAGCGGGTCACCGCATCCAGGTCGGTTGGGCTTACCGAGGCGTAGTCGAAGCGGCCGCGCAGATCGGTGTAGCCGTCCTTGTAGAAGTCGACCGATCCGTTCTTCTTCATGGCGTAGACCTTGACGTAGGTGCCCGGGAGCGGCTTGCCGGTTCCAGCGTGGGCCACCCGCACCTGTCCGTAGGCTTCCTGGAGCTGGACAGTCAGCTCGTTGGCGAAGTAGGCGGAGGAACGCCTAACCGATCCGGCGACCACCTCCACCATGAGGTTGCGCTTGCGGTAGTCTCGCGGAAGATCGATCCGGGTCGTGTCCGCTTTGCCTTTCAGCCCGATTTCCTGCGAGTAGGCCGGGCGGATGTAGGCGAAGCGACCCGACTCCTGCTGCACGAAGGGATTGCGCGAGAACAGCAGCTCGACGTCCATGGGGTAGAGGTTCAGCCGGGCACTCCCGATGTTCGCGTGCCGCAGCTCCACCACGCCTCCCTCGACCTTGATATCGAGCGCGGGCTCCCGCGCGGCCTGCGCATCCTGGAGCTGCTCGCGGCTGTCGGCATCGGCGACGCCGCCGGCGGCGCCGTCGATTTCGTCGAGCTGGCTTAGCATGTTCACGAACCGCTGGCGCCAGCGGGGCACCGGATGCTCGCGGTGTTTCTGTCCGAGGGCGCGGGCGGACGCCAGATCGCTGCGGTAGAACGCGGCATAGGCGGCGAGGTAGTCGTACTGCACCTGCTCGGCAATTTTCCGGCGGTCCACCCGGTCGAACCAGCGCAGCCCCTCCCCTATGCGGTCCTGGAGCAGGAGGTAGTAGGCGACCGCCAGCGCGTCTTCGTCGTCCAGCTCGGGCTTGTAGGTAAGCACCCGCATGAAGGCCTCATACTGCCGGTGGAAATCGTTGTTGAGAATCGTCGGCCGGGCGCCGACGCGGTGGATGCGGGCATTGACGAGCGGGGCGTATTCGAGGTGCTCGTAGACCTGGCGCTCGACGGGGTTGATCTCCAGCACGGGACTGACCAGATGCCACCCCACCCGGTCGGCCATTGGCGAGTGGGCGAGAAACTCGCGGATCGCGGGCGCGTCGGCATGCACCAGGCTGTAGGACCATAGGGTGTAGTCGAAGCGGTGGCGCGCGCGCAGGCGCTCGACCAGGCCCGAGTAGAAGGCCTGGTCGCGGTAGCGGAAGGCGGCGCGGTCAAGGGCGACCCGGTCGAGATTGCCGCGGTCGAGAAATGCGAATACATCGGCCTCGCTGCCATGCACCGCGATGTATTCCCAGGAGCCTGTGTCCACGGAGGACAGCCGAGGCACCACCTCAAAGCTGAACGGCCCGGCCCCGGCCAGCCGCTGGCTTTCGAACGACGCCTGGGCGGGATAGAGCGGAAAACGTCCGGTTTCGGGAAAGTAGAAGTAGTATTCCACCGCGCGGGTGCTGTAGGGGTCTAGCGACACCGGCATCGAGCGGCTGTAGAATCCGTTGGCCACCGGAATCGCGCCGGTGGGAACTTGCAGCAGCAGGTCGAGCTTGCGGCGGGCGGAGCCGGGATTGGTCAACACGACCTGCCCGCCGTAAACGATGTGAGGCAGGAACTCCCCGGAGACAAACTTGTCGTGGCGCTCGTTGCCCTCGAAGCGGTAGCGGTCGTCCTTGCGGAAAAAATGCTGGGCGATAAGCAGGGGCGAGGGAGCATCCTCGGCACCGGATTCGCGGACTTCCTCGTAGAACACCACGGACGGGCCGCCTGCGGTGAGGCTGACTCCGCTCTCCAACTGCTCGAGCGCATGTTCGGGGGCCTCGAAGGGCAGGTCGAGCACGGCGAGGGCCAGCATCATTTCGGTGAAGCTGGACGAGGCCTCGGCGAGGTGGGCACTGACGAAGGGCGTATCGCCCTTGTGCTCGGCGTAGTCGCGCCAGAAGGCGTTGACCGGAACGAGACCGGCAAGCTGCTGGGCGGGAAGCTTCTTGTAGTAGTTGTTCTCGGCCAGCTCTTCGGTGGGCCCCAGTTTTCGGTAGAGGCTGCGGATATCGCCGCGCAGGGCGAGCGTGATTTTCTGCAGCTCGTCGAAATCGCCGAACGGGTCTGCAAATACCTCCTGCTCTTTCAATTCTGCGATCTGCACTTCGGCGACAGTGGAGTCCGCGAAAGCCGCCGTCTCGGGCACTGGAGCGGCGGCGGGAGCCATTCGCGCTTCACGGCCCGATGCAGAGCGACCGGCGAACATCCCCTTCAGGACCATTGGAGAACTCTGTCCTGGCTGGTCCATCAATGCCGCGAAGCCATCGGCCTCGGAGCGGGCACCGCGCTCCAAGGCACCGCGCCGCACCGCGGTATTGAAGCGGTGGGCGAACAGGTCGGGATCGGGAACGATCAGCTCCCAGCCCTCGCGCAGGCGCTGGGCAATGGAAGCCTGCCGGGTGGTCATCCGCCGGGCGAGCAGAGCCTTCTCGGCGGCATTGAGACGCCCGAAGTGCCAGGGTTCGAGGTAGCGGTCCAGCGGGACGTCGAGCAGCCAGTCGTCGAGGAAGGTCTTGTCGCGCTTGCTCGCCAGGAAGGGGCGTACCGCGTCGCGGAAGAAATCCGGGTCATGCTGGTGGAGGAAGAGATGCAATTCATGGCAGGCATACTTCGCGTAGAGCCGCTGCTTCTCCTCGAGGGGAAAAGTGTTCCACGAGGTAACGAAGCTGAATTCGGCCAGGGTGGAGTCCTTGGAAAGGGCCGCGTAGAGCGCGTAGACCTTGCCCAGGGTGTCGAAGGTCTCGATCCGGGTAACGTCGCCATCCTTGAGCGTCAGCGATTCGCCCATCCGAAGCGGCACGACGAGCTTCTGCTCGGCATAGAATTTTTCCGGGTTGAGCCCCCCTTTGAAAATGAGGCTGCGGCGGGCCAGCGCACCACCCTCCCGAATGGCCTCGCGCTGCACCGCCTCGCCGCGGTTCAGGGCGAGCACGCGCAGATGGCGGGCGTGGCCGAGGTCGGCGGCAGGAATAAGGATGCGCCCCTCGGCGTCGGGAATTAGGTTGAAGAACTGGCCGGGTGCCTGGCCGAGGAATTCGAGCGAGGGGTCGTGCGCCGAAGGTGGCCTGCGGGATTCGACTTGCCCGGCGGCCTCGCCTGACCTCCCTCCAAACGAACGCATCATGGCCTGACCGATGCCGAACGGATCGTCGGTCACGAGTTTTTCCTTGGCGGAACCGGTCTCCCGCCTGCTCCATGGATTGAGCAGCAGCGAAGGGCGTTCCAGCATGTTGCCGGGAAATCGCTCGGCGTAGCGGCGGTCGAGGATATAGCGGTATTCGTCGCCAATGTTGCGGCCCGAGACGTAGAGCGATTCAGGAGGGCCGAGCGGGAATTCCGACGGCTCTCTTCCGCCCATCCAACTGAGCTGCTCGTGCAGGCCAAAATCGGGGGCGTAGCGCGAGGCGATGGCATGGACCCGGGTGTCCGGGCTGAAGTGGGCAAGCTGGATCAGCGCGTCTCCTTTCGAGGTAAACTGGATCGCATCGATCTGCAAGGCAGCGGGCTGGGTCAGTTCCAGGGCGCGCGCCGAAGACAGGGCGTGTCCCTGCTCCACCCGGCCTTCGGCGACGCGGATGTACACGGTGCGGTTCTCGGGCTGGATGCGAAGGCTGTAGTCTCCGGCGGGCAGGGCCGGAATGTCGGCATAGAGGCCATTCGCCCGAACCAGCCCGCTCCGGCTGTGGGCGAACTGACCGCCGACGAGCTCCAGCAGCGACAGGTCGCCGGGCGCATCGGCAGGGCGGGCCAGCGCGACGCGCAGTGGACGTCCGGCAACGGCATGCAGGACATCGAGGGACTCGATGAAATCGCTTCGGAGGTTCCAGGCCCGCTCGGCGCCATCCGACTTGCGGGCGTGGACTTCGACGATCCCCGGCAAGGCGCCGAGGCGGCAGCGCCCATCCTCGTCGGTCTGGAGCGCGGTGTGAATGTGGTCGCGGAAATCGCGGTGTTTCAGCCGTAGATTGAGGCTGCGGAAGGCGCGGGGCTCGCCGTTCTTACCCAGCACCTCGATTACGTAGCCCTGTGGTTCGCGGGCGAGCAGGAGATTCTCAACCTGGTCCTGCTGCTCCACACCATTGACCCAGAACTCGGCGGTTCCGGAAACATCCTGGGTTTCGGCGAGGCTTACATGGCGGATCTTGCCCTGCAGGGTAAACGCGATGCGGCTCAGGCGCGAAGGCACGGCGAAGGGAACAACGGTTTCGCGGTCGTTGTGCAGCTCGACGCCGGCGAACTCGCGGCGGACGCTCACTCCATCGCGGTCGGTCGATTCGATGATTAGCTTTGGCTTCTCAAGAAGCCGGACATCGGCAGCCTCGTCATTCACGGCAAGCCGGGGCCGGATGACGAGCTGGGCCTCTTCGCCGCCACGCAGCGCTTCGCGGTCCACGTAGAAGCCGGGCGCGAAGGCATAGGACTCCTCTTGATGATAAAACGAGTGCAACACAGCGAAATCCCCATGGCGCAGAACGATCTCCTGGGATTCGGGATGGGTGCTGTAGGGGATGAGAATGCGCCCCTCCTCATCGGGAAGGAATTCCTGGTTCCCCATCCATACCGTCGCCTCCGGCACACGCTGTCCCTTCTCGTCGAGCACGATGAGCATGTGCCCGGCGGGGGTGAGCTGCTGAATAAGATCGAGGCTCCCCTTCTGGACGAGGGCCCGGCTGCTTACCCCACCGCCGATCAGCTCGACGACATAGGCGCCACGGGGCCGGAGAGCGGGCAGTTTGAAACTCCGCTCGATGCGGTGGAAGGGCGATTCGGAATAGGCGATGCGCTCCTCGTGGGTGGCAACCATCCCATCGAGGTCGATGGCGATATCGAGCGGACTGCCGGTATCGCGGTAATAGTTGAAGGCGTTGATCTCGTAGATCTTCACCAGCAGGGTTTCGACATTCTTCACCCACGCCTTGAGCACCACCTCCTGATCGGGGGTGAAGAAGCGCGGGTTCGTAGCAGAGAAGTCCACATCCACG
>CBFGVE010000137.1:0-6525 GCA_965651915.1 uncultured bacterium | reverse complement strand
AGCAGCTCGGGTGCGCGTGCATCCAGGCGCGGATCGAGGCCGCGGCGGTAGGCGTCGAGCGCGCTGAGCCCGTCGCCGCTGAGATCGGTGCCGGCGTCGTTGGGGTTCTGCTTGTCCAGGCCGTAGAGGTCCTCCCAGTAGTCCGGGATGCCGTCGCCATCGGTATCGGTCGCAGCGCGGCCGAGCGCTAGGTCGAGGCGGTAGGTGGAGGTGCGGAGCAACTGCTCGGTGGTGAATGTGCTGCCGGCCGGGCCGAGAATGCTGGCGGTTTCGCCATCGACGGTGATCAGCTTGTGCAGGTGAGTCTGCGGCACCGGCGGCATGGGTATGCCGCCAGTTGTGGTGGATAGCCCGAGGGCGAACGCCGAATGGGGCACGTCCAGACGGTAGGAGAGGGTTCCATCGGTCAGAGGGAACAGCGCGGTGGAAAGGGTAACTTCTGAGCCGTCGTGGCGCTGAATGATCCAAACCATGGAGCCTTCGGTGACCAGGAAGTCCTGGGCGGACCCGGTGCCCAGCACCTTGCCGTAGAAAACCGTGGATGGTTCGCTGAAGCTTTGGGCGCTAGCCGTTTGCAGTGGGGAAGCCGCGACAGCCAGAAGCAGCGCGGCAAAGACGGCAGAGGTTGTTTTCATAGGTGTTCTCATGGGAGGTCCCCGTTCTTCGAAATCAGTTACCCGAGTGTCCGTAGGTCTGGAAGATGAGCTTGATGTCCTTGACCTGGTCGATAAAGCGGTCCAGGCCCTCGTTGGGGTCGCTGTTGAGCGTGAGGCCAGGAATGATCAGCATCCACTCGGTGTTCCACACCGAACGGCCGACCAGGCGGCTGTCGAATACCATCTCGTCCACCAGCACATCGCTGCCCGCGTCGTGGTAGGCGCGGAAGCTGGAAAACCGCCGGGTCTGGCCCAGCGGGCCGTTCAGGCTGTCCACCAGGGGCACCCAGTTCCCCCGGTCCAGCGAGGAGCTGACGGCGGGGATGGGCGCGGGGATCTGCTGGTCGACCACATTCCAGAAGCGGACCACGTCGGGGGTCTGGGCGTTGGCGACGGACATCACATCGGAGCCTACCGGGAAGAGGTAGACCCGCGGGGCCTGCGGCAGACCGTTTAGCACATCGTCGCTGATGTACTCGGAGAACCACACGCCCGCCGAGCGGATCTTGGTAGCGAACACGCTGGGGTCGTAGGCATGGTCGCCGCCGGCTAGCGGGTGGCCGAACACGTTCTTGCCCGCCATGATCTTGGTGCCGAAGCGGAACACCAGGCCCGGCTCGGCCACCGCGTTTCCGTTCTCATCGATATCCGATGCGAAGGGACGGGCATAGTAGCGGTACTGGGGGATCGTCCACAGGTTGTCCACGCGGGCATTGAGCATGGCCTGACGCCACAGCTCGTCGGAGTCGGAACCGTCCCCGGCAAACTGGCTTCCTCCCTCGGGCTGTTCGTAATCCGGGGGAAGGATGCGGAACAGCTCGGTGCGGAGGGAGATCTTCCCGGTCTCGGTCTGCGGGTTGTTGAACCCGAGCTGGCCGCGGAGCTGGCTGTAGTTGGCCTTGAGCCAGCCCAGGGCATGGGCGAGACCGCCGTGGCCGGCCTGCGGGACCCCATCGGCAACGAGACCGGGGGACCGAGCCCGTACGATGTCGCGGTAGATGTCGCGAGGCGAGGCCGGATCACTCACGTCCAGATTCGATTCGTAGTCATAGGCCCGGGCGGCCAGATAGGCATAGCGGGCGGCCAAGTCGAAGGTGGCGTGGTAGTTCTGGAGGGCATGGTTGCGGGACACCCGGAAGGTCATATCCTGGTAGCGATTCTGCTGGGTCATCGCGGCGACGCGCTTGTTGAAGGCAGCGCGCTCATCGATGAGGCGGGCGCCTTCGGACACGAGCGAGCGGTAGCGGTCGGAGAGCGCCCTCAGGGCTTCGATTTCCTTGAAGATCGCGATGCGCAGCGATGGCTCGTCGCCCACGAGATCCTCGATGCCCTTCAGCAGTTCCCGCCTGGCCTGGAGCCGTTCGTCGGCGTCGTTGGCCAGTTCGACCTCGGCCTCGGCGATATCGAGAGCGATCTCGGCCACCAGCTCGGCAATGCGCAGCGCGGTCTCGCCGGCCTCGATGCCGGCCTTGACCACCACCTTGCTGAGCAGGGTGCTTCCACGTCCGGGGGCGAGCGCGTCTCCCGGCGAGATGGCCAGGCCGCCGGTGGGCAGGGTGGTTGGCAGGAACTCGGCGGTTGCCTCGAACGTGCTCTCCACCTGGGACCCAACCGCCTCGATAATGTCCTTGGCGCCCCGGATTCCCTTCAGCGTGTTGCTGATGATGTATTTGGATCGCGCGAACGCCTCGTTGCGCGCGCGAATTTTGTCCGACGTCTCCAGCGCGGAGTTGGAGAGGTAGATGGTGCGGAGAATTTCGCCGGTTAGCGCGTCCCAGGCGGCGATGGCCCGCGCAATCTCCGCCTCCTGCTGGATCATTTCATTGATCACGGTCTGCAGCTCGCCCACCACGGGGCGCGAGCCCCAGGCGGTGGGGGCCTGGAAGGTAAAGCCCGAGGCCTTGACCGGCATGAGCTGGGCGAAGTTTTCAAGCTCCACCCTCGGGGAGGTGAGATCGGTGTAGGCCACCGAGAAGTAGGCATCGCGGGAGTTGAAGGTCGAATTCCCGTCATCATCCGGGACGAAGCTGGACGCAAGATTAGCACGGAGATCCTCGCCCGCCGGATCCAGGAAGGTGTCGCTTTCCCCGCCGACTAGGTCCGGGAAGGCATCGGCGATGCCGCCGCCGCTCAGGTTGCCGTTCTCATCGAATTTGGCGAAACCTCCGGCGGGGCCGGGAACCGTCTGGTTGCTGATTTCCCGGACGTTGACATACATGTAGAGAGCGATGTCCGGCCCGGTGTAGCCGGCGGGATAGAGCTTTCCTGATCCCACCGTACCGGCGTAGGGCCTGCCGAAGATGGAGATGAGCTGGTTCCGGTAGGCTATATCCTGCTGGTAGACCTCGTTACGGAAGTCGGCCTCGGTGTTGGCAATCTGGCGCAGACGGTTCTGGGACTGGTTGGCGTGGTCCCACACCGCCACGGCGTTATCGAGGGCCGTGACCGCGCGCTCGTAGATCTGCTCGAAGTAGGTCCGCCCGAACAGGAGATCGTCCAGCTCGGCCGCATTGATGTCGAACGGCACGCTGCCGGCGGCAATGCGCAAGGGATTCAGCCCGGTATTGGCGTCGTCGAAGGTGCGCTGGATCGTGCTCAGGTTGGCCGAGATTACCCGGATGTCGTCGTTGGACTTCCGGTCCACCTTCTGAATCCCTTCCAGCGTCTGGTTGGGATGCTCGGATGGCAGCAGGGCGTTGGCGACAACCCAATCGAAGTAGGCACCCTGGGCGGCGCGCCGCGACCAGCCCTGCAGGCCCCAGGCGCGGTCGGGATTGACGTCGGTGTAGCCCTGCCACTGGGCGGTGGGGTCCTCGACGTACTTCTCGCGGTAGGTAAGGCTCACCGTCTCCGCGCCCGCCTTAGCCTTCGCGGCGGCGACCTGGGCAAACTTGCGCTCGTCGAGGAAGTCCACCGGTATCACGATATCCATGAGGTTGTAGAACTCGGAGCGCGACACCCAGTTGAAAAACGGATGGCGGAGGAGGTCGTACTGCTTGCGCACCGCCGTGAGATAGTGGCCCCAGGCATCACCGTGGCCCTGGGGATAGAGGATCATGGCGTCGTCCTCGTCGATGAACCCATCCATGTTGATGTCGGAGATGTTGTAGTTCATCGCGTAGGCGGCCTCGCCCTCGCCCTTGGTGAAGTTCCAGAAGAGGCGGTTGTAAACAGGGCGGGCGAAGAAGTTGTCTACTCCGCGCAGCAAGGACAGCTCCTCCTCGATCAGAGACGACATCTGGTTCTGGAAGGCGTGCACGACCGGGGACATCGCGCCATACTCGACCGAGCTGCTACCGAAGCCGATAGTGGGGTCCACCGCGTCGGTATAGGCCTCGTTGGCGAGCAGGGTGTAGAAGTCCGAGATGCGGGTCGAAGCGAGCTGGAGGGCGTTGGCGATCGCCGGCGTGGACACGGGATTGGACAGATCGATGCTCAGCCCGCGGGCGCGGTTGAGAATGGTCTCGTAGAGCGCGATGAGCCCAACGTTCTCGATCACGTCCTTGTCGGGATTCAGCGCCACGGGCCCTTCGTATCGGGAACCGAACTGCTGCAGCATGCTCGAAACGGTCGAGGGGCTGTCGCCTTCGAAATCACGAATCCGGGCTTCGTACGGGTTGACGGCGTCGAGAACCCGCTTTATCCAGCCCATCGAGAGCTGGGCGCGGTAGTCGGGGAAGCCGTCTAGATCGAAGTCGTTGAAGGGATCGTTGTTGCCGGCCCCCGCCCACGTGAAGTTCACGGCGGCGTCCCCATTCGGCTGGCCCTTGTTCCAGTCGGTTCCGTCGGCGACATCGTTCTTGTGGCGGTAGCGGGTAAACCACCAGGAATCGGCCAGAAGGGTCTCGGGCGTGTTGGGGTTCCCCTTAAGCAGAATCTCGTAGCGAGCCAGCCCGTTGTTGCCACTCAGGTCGGGGAAGAACTGCCAGGGATTGGCCGAGTCGGGATTGGCGAGGTAGGGCGGAGGAACGTTGAGGCTGCCGTCGTCGGGCCGGTACCACCATTCGAACACCAGATCGTCGGCGTGGGCACCGAAATCGCCGGTATGGCGCAGCACCACGTTCTCGTCGAACACATTGTCGGAAAGAACCGTCTTGATCGCGCCGCGATAGCGCTCGTTGCGGTCGACTTTGATCACGTGCAGCGTAACGGGAGAGCCGCCCATGCTCGGGTCATTGTTCTCGGCCACCGTGACCCAGCTCACATCCGGGAACGCGCTTGGGGCGCCCTGGGGGTTGGGAATCGTGCCCGAGGGATCGAGAAACCCGGCATTGGGGATCAGGGCGAGGCCGGGTCCGAACTGTCGGGCGGGCTCGGGCACCTTCGGATTGGTTTCCGGCACGAGCACCAGGGATCCCTCCTCGATGGGAACCAGGTTGGGCTCGTCGGTCACCGGGTCGCGCTGGACTTCCGGCTGGAGACCTACCAGGTATTTGCCGTCGGCGGGCAGACCGCCCACCTCCTCGATGCCGGTTGGATTCCGGCTGAGCGTGTACAGGGCCTCCACTGCGGCATCCCACGCGGCGGAATCGTCCTTCACCATTTCCAGCAGGGCTTCCAGGTCGGTTTCCGTCAGGATGTTCGGCTCCAGCACATAGACGGCGGGCGGGGAGGCGGTCAGGGTGGTGTCACCGATGTCCTTATCGTTCAGCAAGCCAACCAATTCGAGCTGGCCGCTGACCGTAAGGCCGGTGACGGGGTCGACGGTCTGGGCCAGTGGATCATAGCGCAGTCGTTTCTGAATAGACGCGGGCAGGTCGTTGAAGACATACTTGCCCCCGCTGATTCGGGTGCGTCCGTTCGCCGGCAGCAGTTCGGAGGGGAAATCGCCAATCGGAAGGACGACCGAGCGCACATCGAGCACCTGGGCCATCCGCACCGTCCAGCTACTTGCATAGACCGCCTCGGAATCGCGCGGGTTGAGCGAGTCGAATACCACCTCGCCCACGGCGAAGGCCAGCACCCCGGGAAGTCCCGGCGTCTCGACAACCTTGGTTCCGCCGTTTCCGTCATCGGCCAGCGTGGTCGGACGATCGGCGCGGTACTCGCCACCGGGGAAGGTGAGTGTCTCTCCCGCCTTAAGCACCGGCGCGACCTTCGGCCAATCGCTCTTGTAGAGAATACGGTTCGGCTTGGCCGCTGCTTCGACTGCGGACGAAACCTGCGAGCCCTCGCTCAGGCTCTTAAGCAGGCTGATGTTGGAAGGCATGAAGGACACGCTCGCGCCGACGCCGGGGAAAAAGGCGCGCTTGAGGCTGGCATCGGCATCGTAGACGATGGTGCCGGGCTGCTCGGCGGGCCACCAGAAGTCGGGGGCCATGGGGTAGTAGATCGAGAAAGTGAACCAGGCGTCGGTTCCTCCCGAAACCGCCCAGCTCGTACCCTTGTGGTCTTCCCAGTAGGCGGCCTGGCCCTTGATGTTGATCCCGAAGGTTTCGGGCATGGGCGAAGCGCCGATCACGACGCCAAGCGGGTAGAAGGGAATGACCGGCTCGCCAGCCTCCATGACCACCTTCGGCTGCTGGTTGAGCATCTGCGGGGTGGCCGACACCTCGGTCGACCCATTCGGGATGGTCACCATGCTCTGATTGGCGAAGCTGTAGTTCGCGATCAGGGGGTCTTCCTTCTGCACGCGATAGACGCGCATCTTGAACTCGCTGTCCGCCGTGTCAAAGAACTGGACGAGCACGAAGGGATGGGAGGTATAGCCCGGCGGCTGGTTTGCCTCCGACGCGGAGCTGTCGTTGTAGTTGTTGAGGTCGTTGTTGCGCAGGGCGTAGGCGGCCGGCGGACGCGGCGACACCTGGGCGAAGCGGCGGGAGGGCGCCATGAGCGCATGCTCCTCGTTCGGGTTGTAGCCCGGCAGGGA
>CBFGVE010000136.1:0-6571 GCA_965651915.1 uncultured bacterium | reverse complement strand
CGGCATGGCGCCAGTGCCCAAAGGCCCCACCGGCATCCGCGCCGGCGAGCTAAACAGCAAGATGATGGGGCTCTACGCCGGCATCACCGACCCGGTGGTACGCGATGCCGCCTGGGAATTCATCCGCTTCTATGAATCCGAGGAAGCCGCGCGGGTAAAAACCAAGGTTATGGTCGAGGGAGGACTCGGCCGCTTCGTCCACCCCCGGCTGCTCGAGCAGTTCGGCTATCCCGAAATCGTGCGGCTCACGCCACCGGGGTGGAGGGATCTCTTCGAAACCGCCATAGCCAGCGGACGACCGGAACCCTACGGTCGACACAGCAACATTGCCTACGAGATGATGACCACCCCCATCCACCGGGCCGAGCAGATGGCTATGCAAGGTCTGCTCCCCACCCACCCTGACGAGCGCCTCGACGTCCTTCAGGGGCTGCTTCACGAGGGTGCCCAGCGGGCCCGGCGTAAAATGCTCGACGCGATTCCCGAGCGCGAGCAAGCGCTCCAGCGCGCCAGCGCGGCCCTGTTCCTTCTGGCGACCCTCTTCGCGTTCACCGTCGTTCTCCGCCGGGTCGTTCGCGATTTCACCCTCGATCAGCCCGAGGCAGGCGACCGCCCGCACTGGCGGCGCTACCGCTGGGGGTACGCGATGCTCCTGCCTGCCCTTCTCACCATCGCCTTCTGGCAGTACCTTCCTCTGCTTCGGGGTTCGCTAATGGCCTTCCAGGACTACCGGATCATGGGCGGGTCCCGCTGGGTCTGGCTCGACAATTTCGGACGGGTTCTCTGGGATGCCATGTGGTGGTCCTCGGTCTGGAATGCCCTGCGCTACAGCGTGCTCGTCATCGCCCTCACCTTTCTCCCGCCGGTCGGGCTGGCCATCCTGCTCCAGGAGGTTCCCCGGGGGAAAATATTCTTCCGCACCCTTTTCTACCTGCCCGCCGTCATCTCCGGACTGGTGGTCATCCTGCTGTGGAAATCCTTCTACGGCGAAAGCGAAGCCGGGGTTCTCAACGGAATATTACTGCGTGTACCGGCGGCGGGGTTCCTCGCCATGGGCGCGGTACTTTTCGCCATCCCTTTCGCCTTTTTCCGCCGTCTTTGGCGCTATGGAGCCCGAATGGGCGCACTCGCCTTCCTCGCCGCCTCGTTCGCGCTTCTCTACACCTGCCTCGACTTCGCCCGCCCGATGATGGCCGCTGAACACGTTCCCTGGCTGCAACGCCTTCTGCTAACCATGCCCGATCCGATCCGCTGGCTGGGCGATCCCCGCACCGCCATGGTCGCCTGCGTGATTCCGGTCGCCTGGGCGGGCATCGGACCCGGCTGCCTTATTTACCTCGCCGCGCTCAAGGGCATACCCGATGACCTTTACGAAGCCGCCCATCTCGACGGCGCAACCTTCACCGACAACATCTTGTTCATTGTCTTTCCGATGCTCAAGCCGCTGCTGATCATCAACTTCGTCGGCGTATTCATCGGGTCCTGGTTCTACGCCGAGGCGAACATCCTCGCCATGACCGGGGGTGGGGCTGGCACCGAGGTGGCCGGGCTAAAGATTTTCTACGAGGCCTTCGTGTTCCTTAAATTCGGACCCGCCACGGCGATGGCCTGGATTCTCGCCTTTATGCTTATCGGCTTTACCGTCCACCAGCTCCGCATCCTCTCCCGGGTGGAGTTCAAGACCACCGGGACAAAAATCTAGTCCAATCGAACTTTACCGTAGAAACCGCTTGCGAAAGCGGTCCAAGCCGACTACCTTTTCGCTTTCCGCACCCCAAAAGTGCGGCCTATTCAGTAGAGGAGAGGTGGCCGAGTGGCTGAAGGCACAGGTTTGCTAAACCTGCGTACTCGAAAGAGTACCGGGGGTTCGAATCCCCCCCTCTCCGCCAAACGAAAGAGCCCCCGCCAGACATGGCAGGGGCTCATTCGTTTTGCGAAACGGGGAGTGAGAACCCTGCGAAGCCGCATGCTGGGGTTCAACCAGATAGTCATACTGGCGAGAGACATTCGATTCGAACCAATCCCAGCATTAGGCAGCTTGCACTGCGCCGAACAGGCGGGCAAAATTGTCGCGGCAGTGGTGAACAAGCGCTTTGAGTTCGAGGCCCAACAAACCGGCGGCGCCGGCGTAGATCGCGGGGAGATTGGCGGGGTGGTTCAGTGAACGACCTTCTTCGTCCTCGCAGGCGAAGGTTCGCGCGGCCTCGGGTGGCAGCTGGTCCGGCGCATCGGTCTCCATTAGCAAGCGGTCCAACGGCACACGGAGGAAGGCGGCATGCTTGCGGGTCGCCCCGGGCTGGAGGAAACTCCCGGGGAAGGAGAAGTAGGCCCCGAGTTCGGTGAAGTCTCCCACCATTTCGGCTGGGCCGCCATAGCTGTGGAGCAGGAAGCCGCGGGCCGGACGCGGATGGGCGCGCAGAAGCTCCAGCAGACGTCCCCACGCCCGCAGTCCGTGGATGCTCGCCGGCCGGTTCCGCTCCGCCGCCAATCGTAACTGGGCGATAAAAACCGCCTCCTGTCCCTCGTAGGGCAGGTCCGGCTTCCACCGGTCTATGCCTATCTCCCCCACTCCGGCATGCGGCCATCGGTCCAGCAAGTCCGTCAGCCATTCCAGATAGTTCCGGGAAACTCCGGGCGCCTCCCAGGGATGGATGCCGAAGCTGGGAAGGACCATCCGAGGATAGGTGCAGGCCAGCGCCTCCACGGCGGACCAGTCGGCCACGCAGGATCCATTGACCACCATGCGCTCCACCCCCACCTCGCCGCACCGGGAAATGAGATTGTCCGTGCATCCGCCAAAGCGGGCATCCTGAAGGTGGTTATGGGCGTCGAAGTAGCTCACTGCTGCTCCCCGGTGAGGGTAGCGTGGGCCGCCGCAAAATTCCGGATCAGCGTCCACACTCGGGACAGCACGTTCCGCCGGTTGGCGCTGAGGTGGGCCACCACGCCAGCATCGCGCAAGAAAGAGGGATCGAGGGCGAGGATATCCTCGGGGAAGGCGTCGCTATAGAAAGCGCAGAGTAGCCCGGCCATGCCCTTCACCACGGCGGAGTCGGCATCGCAGCGGAAAAAGCAGCGCCTCCCGCGAAACTCGGGAATGAGCCAGAGCTGGGAGAGACAACCCTCGACGAGAAAGGCGGGGTTGCGTTCCTCGTTAGGCAGCGGAGACGCTTCGCGGGCGCGCCGGATCAGCTCGTGGAAGCGCGCCTCGTCATCAGACAGCGCGGCCAGCTCCTCCAGAAGCGCATCGCGTCGTTGGTGAAGGTTGGTATGCACAGCGGGAGATATTAAACCAGCCACGACACACCGCGCCAACAACTTCTACCCAGTGGTCCAGCTCAACCCGTGACCGGGCATGCGAGCCCAGACGGTACGCTTGCGGCATCCTATGAGCACTTTCGCACAATCGGAAGAGCGAAACGCGCCGTACACTGGCGCTAGACGGGGCCAGATTTTGGCGGGAATTGCGGTTGATTTTGTGCGGGAGCGTGCTAGCTTTGCACGTCGGCAGCTTTCACAACCGGCTGTGCAGCAATGAAATGGTCGTTCTCCTATGAAAAAAACCAGCTTTGAAGAGGCCCTTCATCAGATCACCCGGGAAGACCCCCGGTACGATGCGCACGCCTATCTGTTTATCCGCGAGGCACTGGACTTTACCATCAAGGAGCTGGCGAAGCCTACCGAAGGGCCCGCCCGCCATGTGAGCGGAAAGGAGCTGCTGGAGGGCATTCGCCGGTACGCGCTGGCCGAGTACGGCCCCATCGCCCACCGAGTGCTCTCCCACTGGGGCCTCGGCTGCACCGAGGACTTCGGCAACATGGTGTTCAATCTGGTGGACAAGGGAATCCTTGGCAAAACCGCCGAGGACAGCCAGGAGGATTTCGCTGGCGGCTACGACTTCGAACAGGCGTTCCTTGCCCCCTTCCGCCCGAGGAAAGACCCGACATCCCGGGGAGGGAGCCGCGTGCGCCGGCCGGCCAAGGCTCCCTCCGCTAGCGGCTCGGACTGACCGCCCAGTATCGGGGCCTCCCCGAAGCAGCCCACTTCTCCCTTGCCAACGCGGGGAGCAATCTCCATACTGGCTGCGTGGACAATTTCAATCTTCTTGATTCAAATCAGGTAGCCCCACCAGCAACTCGGCGAGCCATCGCGAACAGCCCACCGCATCCACCCCCTTAAAGCCATGGAACCCTTCGAATTCTCATACGGCGTCTGGCTTTTCTTCCGCGTCCTCTTCATTACGCTGATTTTCATCTTTCTGATCAGCGGCTTGGACGACCTCTTTCTCGATATGGTCCACTACGTGCGGCTTATCTTCCGCAGGCTGTTCCGGAGGAAGTACATCCGCCCCGTCACCCGCGAGCAGCTCGCAGCGATTCCTGAAAAACCGATCGCGGTGATGATCCCCGCCTGGGACGAGTCGAACATTATCCAGCGCATGCTCCTGAACACCGCCGGAATGCTCGACTACAAGAATTTCTACATTTTCGTGGGCACCTACCCCAACGACCAGGCAACCGCCCTCGAAGCTGAAAAAGCCCGCGAGATTTTCCCCAACATCGAGATTGTCGTAACCCCCGCCGACGGCCCGACCAACAAAGCAGACTGCCTCAACTGGATCTACCAAGGCATCCGGATTTTCGAGAAGGAGCACGACATCCGCTTCGAAGCCTTCATCATGCAGGATGCCGAGGACATTGTGCACCCCCTGTGGCTGAAGTTCGTGAACTACCTCATGCCGCGGCTCGACTTCATCCAGCTCCCCGTGTTCCCGCTCGAAACCCCCTGGCACAACCTGGTCAGCGGCGTCTACAAGGACGAATTCGCCGAAAACCACACCAAGGACATGCGGGCGCGTGAGATCCTGGCCGACTCGCTCCCCTCCGCCGGGGTGGGCACCGCGCTTAGCCGCCGCACCATCGAATGGATGGCCAATGAGCGCAAGAACCAGATCTTCGATATCAAGTCGCTAACCGAGGACTACCTGCTTGGCATCCTGCTGAAGCGCATGCCCGGCAAAAAAATCTTCCTCCAGCAGTGGGTCGAGCACAAGCAGCGCCGGACCAACCCGATTACCGGCGAGGCAGAGGAGGTCACGGTGCGCCAGCCGGTGGCCACCCGGGAATTCTTCCCCAACTCCTTCCGCTCCGCTGTCCGTCAGAAATCCCGCTGGATCCTGGGAATATCGCTCCAGGGCTGGAGCGCGGGCTGGACCAACTCGCTGGGCGCCAACTACTGCCTGTACCGCGACCGGAAGGCCATTTTCACAAATCTTGCCGTGATGATCGGCTACTTCGTGGTGTTCTACTGGGCGGGCATCGTAGCGTATAACCAGGTGACTCTGGACGCGGAGATTCCCCCGCTGATCGAAACCTCGGAACCCTACTTCAAGCTGGGTATCGTGGTGCTGATCATATTCGCCTGGCGGGTGCTGAATCGCGTGGGCTCCACCTGGCATATCTACGGCCCGCTCGAGGGGTTCATGGCGATTCCCCGTCTGTTCGTCGGCAACTTCGTGAATTTTTGCGCTACGGTAATGGCGATCCATCGGTTCATCGGCTCCAAGATCAGCGGCAAGGTTCCTGCCTGGGGCAAAACCGAGCACGCCTGGCCGAGCGAGGACCAGCTCAGGAAGTACCACAGGAAGCTGGGCGACCTGCTGATGGAAAAGCGGATGGTGACGGCGGTGCAGCTCGAAGAGGCCCTCGGCATCCAGCGCGAAAAGGGCGGAAAGCTTGGGGAAATCCTGGTCGGCATGGGGGCTCTATGGGAGGAGGATCTGGTACAGACCCTCGCTGCCCAGGAGCACCGGAAGTCGGTAGAGATCGATCCTTATGCCCATCCGGAACTGATCTCCATGGTCCCCCGCGAGCTGGCCGAACAGTTCCGCGTGTTTCCGGTCGAGATGAACGGCGAGACTCTGGTGCTGGCACACCACCGCAGAGAGGGCTCGGCACCGGAGACGGCTATCGCGGACGCCTTGGGCCGCCCGGTCAGCTTCCGCCCCACCACCGCTGCCGATATCGACTTCGCCATTCAGCGTGGCTACGTGCCACACCCCGAGCATCCCAGCCCCGTCGCGGACCGGCTAGGCCCCCGCCTGCTCCGCAGCGGCATCATCACCGACTCCCAGCTAAAGGAAGCGCTGCGCAAGCAGAAGCGGAGCAATCGTCGGCTCGGCGAGATTCTGGTTGAAATGAATGCCCTTAGTGCCGAGGAACTCGAAACCCAGCTTAGAGAAATCCAGTCATGAAACGCAAGGCTCCCACCTCCCTGCCCATCCTGCTCTGCGCGATAGGCCTGTGCCTTGGCTCCCTGGCCCTGCAGGCCCAGGGCGCGATCAAGCCTCCCCCCATTCCCGAAACCCGCAGCGAACTGTCCTGGTCGGAGAAGCAGCGGATCCGCTTCGTGAACAGCCCGCTCATGAACAAGGCGCACCAGGCCGTGGCCCAGGCCGACTATGAGCGGGCCCGGGTCCTGTTCGAGCAGATCGTGGCCAACGATCCTGGAAACAATCACGCCCGCGTCTATCTGATCAACGTGCTGAACAAACTCGGCGAGTCCGCTGAGG
>CBFGVE010000135.1:0-6601 GCA_965651915.1 uncultured bacterium | reverse complement strand
TGCAGAAGGTAACGGGAAATACACAGCGGCGGATCGCTGCCGGTTCTTCGATATTGCTCGCGGCTCCGCCCTGGAGTGTGCCGCCTGTCTGGACGTACTGGTCACGAAAAAACGAATAGAACATGCGGATTCGGGAAAATCAATGCTTGTAAAAATTGTCTCCATGCTCGTTGGTCTCATTCGAAGCACCTCTCCCGGTCGCGTACACGAGGATTCATTGCACTATGGTACGGGTGGACCTGAATCGACTTCGACCGATTAAGATTACGATTAGGATTACGATTAAGACCGATCCCCGCAGAACGGCCATGCGCTCCCCAGGCCCGCGAATGTGGAATCATCCTTGACCTTTCAAGGGGGGCAGAGCAAGCTGCTTGGCAGCAACGCCTGACTGCTCTTGCTTCGTGAAGAGAGGCCACTATGAACCCTGACATGATGAAAAACCGCAACATCCACTTATCCGCGCTCGATTGTGCGCGCTTGCGTGACGTGTTGGCCGCGGCGAAGCAGTTCGCGTCTACCCCCTCGCCTATGCTGACCGCCCTTGAGCGCGAGCTGGATCGCGCCGTGATCGTTCCGCCTGACGAAATGCCCCCGTATGTCGTGACCATGAACACCTGCGTGCGGATTGTCGATATGGCCACGAAGGAAGCCTTGCAATGTACCCTGGTTTACCCAGGCGATGCGGACGCCCACGCTGGCAAGTACTCGATTCTGTCCGATTTAGGAACGGCAATAATCGGTTATTCCGCAGGCGACACTATCGAATGGGAATTTCCCGAAGGTCTTCGCCGTCTGAGAATCGACATGATCTATTTTCAGCCAGAGGCTACCAGGCGGTACGACGTATAAGCTGCCCCACTCCCACCCATGAACCAGAAAGAACGCCCTATGAAAAAGCGTCAGATCTATATCACCGCATTCGACAAGAAACGCCTCGATGAACTCATTGCGGTTGCCCGCGAGTTCGGCGAGCACTCCCGCAAGGATCTCGACGATCTGGCGGCGGAGCTGAACCGGGCAAAGATCGTCGAGCCCCGGAAAGTTCCGGCGGATGTCGTCACGATGAACTCGAAAGTGGCGCTTCACGATCTCGACTCGGGCGAGGACGAGACCTATACGCTGGTCTTCCCCAACGAGGCGGATGCGGCCGCGGGCGCGATCTCGGTGCTCGCGCCGATCGGCACCGGCATCCTCGGCTACCGGGAAGGCGACGAGATTTCGTGGCCCGTCCCCGCCGGCACCCGGCGCATCAGAATCGACCGCGTTGTGTACCAGCCCGAGGCCTCGGGCCATTTCGACCGCTGATGCCGACCAGATCCCGAAGGCTTACGTAGAAGCTGGGCCCGGTGGCCTTCTGGCCGGGCCCCGAGTACCTGCTCCAAGGCGTCCAAGGCACAGCCCTTTCCACCCTTGCCCTCTACTAGCCCCAAAAAAGTCCGAGGCGATGATGTTGACTGCGCAGAGCCAGAACGTTTTATCTTTGCGAGTCCTCGCTGTCCCCGGAAGTTCTCTGATCCATGTCGGGACCGCTCAATAGAATGTAGCCATCTGCTCGAGGCACCGGGTTGGCTGGTGGTGCCACTTGGTTGCGCATGGCGTGGAATTCCGACGCGGATATTAGCCGTGGTGTTTCACCCGCCTCCCGGTTGCTTCTCACGAAAACATAGAGTGGTTGCGACGAAAATCTAGCATCGTTGTCGATGTATGCGGCAGACAGTTCGTACACGCGATCACGCTCGGGAAACGCATTGAATTCATCGAAATCGATTGTGTGAAAGATCGCCAAGGAGCCTTTGGAGCCAGTAGCAAAATAGCTGTCAATCGGCGCGAACAATTGCGTGCCGAAATGATGTTTTCTGTTGCCCGCACCCGGCACCGCATGCTCGTCAACGAACAGATAAATGCGCGGGGAATGAACGGATCGATTGACGTGGTTAAGCGTAATCTGCACCTGCAAGCGGTGTCCAGTGTAAATGTGCAGCATCGCAGCGCTAGGCGGCTCGGGAGCTAGCAGGACGATACCGAGCTGGCCTGCATTGCGGGAGATACATCCTGACGACATTCCAGCCAGAACCACAAGAAGCAAGCAGCGCAGATGTGAGACGGTAAAGCTCATGATGAGTAGATAGCGCCTTTTTGCATCAGAGATGATCAGCCTCATCGCGATTGGCATTTCACGATTCCGCTCAGCGCGTCGTTCCGGATAGCAGCGATAAGATCAAGCGCTTTAGAAAAACCTCGGGCGGCCCCCTTCGGATCATCCTCAACATTGAATTGGAACCATGCCAGCTCGATCACAGCCTCAACATGTTTAGCATTCAGACGGATCGCGCATTCAAAAGAACGTTTCGCTTCGGTTAGCGGCAACTCGGTGCCGTTGGAAAGTTGTATGGCGATACCTCTAAGAACCCACAGATCCTCCGTCATGTCGGTCTCGGCTATGCTTTCCACTATGCTGAGGGCTTCGTCAAAGCGGCGCTCGCGCAGCAGGGTCCGAAGGAGCGTTATGCGAGAAATCACTTGCGGTGGTGCAGGATCATTCATCCGCAAAGCCTCCGGGTAATCCTCGCTCGTGCCCCCACCCGCGGGGTCGCGTATAAATAAAGAAGCCCCCCGAGCCCATTGCTCCCAGAGTTCGTTTCCAAACAGATGCGTCGTTAAGTTCAAGCATGAATTGGCCGTCCTTCGCGACGAGAGTTCCTTCCGCCACTCGGATCAATGCCTCTAGGTAATCGACAATATCCGCCTCCGAGTGCGTCCTGGCAAAGCCGTAAGTGAATCGAACGTTTCTGCTTTGTTCAGCTACTTGAATTTCAGTAAGCATGCCCGCTTCATGAAGCAGGCCAATAAAATCGGACAGCTTTGTTTGAACCGCACGTGCGTTCATTCTTTCACTATTCTCCCTGGCTGAAACCATTCTCCTCAATGTAGTGAGCACTTCGTCAGTTTGTGGATCTAGCGGATACAGGGTGTCCGCTCGCTGGTTGACAATGACTCTGTTGTGCAGCACAGTCGGCTTCATTCCCATGGAATGGTAGTGCTCAAGTAGATTCTTGGCTGGATCAATCGGGATACGCCATTTCTGCATTTCCTTAATGCTGAAATCTTGCGCTGAAATGTAACCCATGAACCCCGCATTCTGGCAGTGACGGATGAACAAACTGGACTCCCAGTGCGGATTGTCCGACTGCCCTGTGGCAGCGTGGGCGAGAGCCAGCATCACAAAAGCAAATCGCATAGGATTCCCTCGATAAGATCTGGTTTAAAGCAAGAAAATAAAAAAGCCAGGCCATCGATTTCCGCAGAAAAATGCCTCCCCCTGCGCATTATCGATTCTATCCATTAGATTTTCACTGACTACCACTTTCGAACCCGAACCTCAAGGAAGGTCTCCGCATACCCCTATGCGAACCGCTTCGGTTGAGGTTCAGGCGGTTGTGATGGCTAGCCAGCCAAGCGGACTTTTCCCAAATTCGCCTCATTTCACTCCGTCCCCGCTCAATTAGCCTGGGCGAATTTGGGAGCGGCGCCGTAGGGCGCGGACGATGTCGGTCATCTCGGGGCTGCGCAGCAGGGCGGAGAACAGGGCATGCAGCGCGATCGCGGCGGCGATGGCCCCCAGCACCGCCGCCGCCTCGGCGCCCTTGGCGGGCAGGGTGGTGGCGGCGAGGCGTCCGAGCAGAAAGTGGCATAGCGCGAAGGCAGCCGCTGCCGCTGCCGCCGCTGCCGCCAGGGTGCGGAGGAAGGAGCGGGCGATCTGTCCCCAGCCCAGCGCGCCCATCCGGCGGCGCAGCAGCAGACCCAGGGCGATTGCGGCGGCCCCCTCGGCCAGCACGGTCGCGAGGGCGAGTCCGCCATGCCGCAAGGCCAGCGGCCAGGTGGCGATAAACGCGAGGCTGAGCGCGAGCTTCACTCCCACCGTGCAGAGCCCCACCTTGACCGGAGTGCGGGTGTCCTGGAGGCTGTAGAAGGCGGGGACGATCACCTTGGCCAGGCTGAACACCATCAGCCCCGGCGCGTAGCACTGGAGGGCGAAGGCGGTGTAGCCGACGGAGGCCTCGTCGAATTCGCCCCACTGGAAAATCAGCCGCACGATGGGCTTGGCCAGCACCAGCAGGCCCAGGGCGGCCGGGGTCATCACGAAGAGCAGGCTGCGCAGCGAGTGGTTCATCGTCGCCAGCGTCGCCGCGTGGTTCCGCTCCGCCGCCTGGGTGGAGAACACCGGCAGCAGGACGGTCCCGAGCGCGGTGGCGAAGAGGCCCATGGGCAGGTAGACCAGCCGCTCGCTATACCACAGCGCGGCGGGTGCCCAGTCCCCGATCCAGGCGGCGAGCACCTTGTCGAGCATGATGTTCACCTGGGTGACCGCGATGCCGAGGGCCGCCGGACCCAGGAGCTGGAGCACGCGGTTGACCTTCGGGTCGGCGAGGCTCAGCGACCAGCCGAAGCGGTAGCCACGGGCCCGCAGGGCGGGGATCTGGATCGCGAGCTGGAGCACCCCGGCCAGCAGCACCGCCCAGGCGACTGCGCGGATGCGGACCTCCAGCGAGTCGGGCAGCAGCGGACACACCACCGCCAGGCAGCCTATCCACACCGCATTGAGGATGAAGGGGGTAAACGCGGGAATGGCGAAGTGGTAGAACGAATTCAGCAGCCCCATCGAAAGCGCCATGAGGCTGATGAAGAACAGGTAGGGCATCATGATGCGAAGCAGCGAGAGCGTCGCCCCGGTCTGGGGGTCGAGGCCATCCCGGCGAAGCCACAGGCTTACCACCGCGAGGCCGAGCAGGGTGATCGCGGCCAGCATCGCGCTCACCAGGCTGATGATGCGGCGGGCGAGCAGCCAGGCCTGCGCATCGCCCTCCCGGCGGCGGGTCTCCACGAAAATGGGAATGAAGGCGGCGGAAAGCGCCCCCTCGCCAAGCAGCCGGCGGAAGAGGTTGGGCACGGTGAAGGCCACCACGAAGGCCGACATGAAGAGCGAGGTGCCGAAGAACCTCGCCATCAGCATGTCGCGGGCCATACCCATAACCCGGCTCAGGCCGGTGAGCCCCCCCACCATGCCCACGTTGCGGATCAGCTTGCTTTTTTCCATGGCAACGCCTCTGCGCGGCGGGTCAGTCCATCCGGCGGATGAGGATGAAGCCAACGATCTCGGCCACGATCACCGGCAGCCAGATGACGAGGTCGGGCCGGAACTCGGGATGCTTGGCCAGCGATTTCGCCAGCACGAGGAAGAAATAGAACCCGAACACCAGGCCCAGGCTAATCAGAATGCCCATGGTCGATTCCTTGCGGCGCGACTTGATGCCGAGCGGCACCCCCAGCAGGGCGAAGGCAAAACAGGCGATGGCGAGCGTCAGCCGCTCGTTGGCCTCGACCACCAGCTTCATGCGCTCCTTCAGCAGGTCCTCGTGCTCGAGTTCGGGAAAGCGCTCGCGCACGCTGCGGATGCCGTCGACAAGTTCCAGCAGGGTCATGTCGGAGAGCTTTTTGCGCAGCCGGTCCGACTTGAGCATGCTGGAGAAATCGAGTTTGACCGGGTAGTGCTGGGCGTTGAGCTGGCGGGACTGGGTGGGGTCGAGCGGGGCCTCGGCGTCGGGCTGGTCGATGCGGACGTCGTAGAGGTCGACCATCACGACATGCCGGTCTTCCTGGGGACGGACCTCGCCCCACTTCGCCCGGACGTCTTGGCCACATAGATCATCAGCCCGGGAAACTCGCGGACGAATCGGCCGGCTTCCAGCAGGTTGAGCGGTTCCTCGACCCCGGCGTTGGCCAGAACGACCCGGCGCGCGTAGTGGCTCTTGGGGGCCAGGGAGCTGTTCAGATAGGAGCAGAAGAAGGTGAGTCCGATGGAGATCATGATCACCGGGGAGATGATCTGCCACATGCCCAGCCCCGAGGCCCGCATCGCGGTCATCTCGCCGTCCATCGACAGCCGGCCGAAAAGCAGCAGCACGCTGGTCAGCACGCTCATCGGGATGGTGAACATCAGGATCGAGGGCAGCCCGGAAAAGAATACCTGGAGAATCAGCCCCCCGGATATGCCCTTGGCCACGAGATCGATCGCACGGATGACCAGGCCCACACACATCACGAAGGTGAAGATCGACAGGGTCAGTGCGAAGGCGACCAGGAAGTCGGCGGCGACATATCGGTGGAGAACGCGCAAGGGATATCCGTCAGTAGAGGGTTCAAGCCGGCGGGGAAAGGCCCATGAAACGCGCTACAATAGCGGCAGGATGGTCCTGAAACAAGCCCCATCGCGCCGGAAGAGGCCCTAGGCGCGGCGGAGGCGCAGCACAGCGGCGAGTCCGAAGAGCAGCAGGGCCAGCGTGCTCGGTTCGGGCACGTTGAGCGCCCAGTCCCCGCTGAAGGTGAGCTGGCCGGTCGCGTGGTTGAAGCTCACGTCCGGGCTCAGGTGGGGGCCCACCTGCTGGATCGAGGCAAAGCTGCCCGAATAGGCCTGCCAGTTGGTGAAGATGTCCAGCGTGGTCCCCGAGGTCGGCAGCAGGTCGTTCGCGAAGAAGATCTGCAGGATGCCGCCGAAGGTCACGGTGTTGTTGTCCGAGCCGCTCACCACGTCGAACTCCCC
>CBFGVE010000134.1:0-6655 GCA_965651915.1 uncultured bacterium | reverse complement strand
TTCAAGCTCCTGGCCCTCGAGCGGCTCGGCCCGATCGGGTCGGACCACTTCCCTGGTGCCCGGCGTCATGGCGATCTGGGGGCGCCCCGGCCACAACCACGTCTACGCCGATTACGGCGTGGCTTTCCTTCTCGACGACACCAGCGAGAATTTGGAGCGCAAGCCCAGCCACTATCTCCGGCTCGGTGCAGTGCACGACACGGGAAAGACCCGCAGCGCGGGTGGGTTTGGCTACCGCCGGATCGAGAATGTGGACACCCTGGCCGCCGCCCGCATCGTGAAGGAGGACTATCTGGCCGACGGCAGCGTGGAGCACCGGGTCTCCGAGAAATCCAGCGTCGCCGCCCTCGCCAACGCGGACCTCCAGGACTACCAGGATCCCCAGTACTTCGATTCAGCTTCCCTCTACGGGGCGCTCCGGGCCTACCACAGCCTGACTGCCCGCAGCGATGCCTTCGTCCAGGGTGGACTGGGTCGGGTCGATGTGGACGCGCCGGATAAGCGCGGCGATGCGGACTACTTCGATCTGTCCGTGGGCCTGCGAGGAAGCCTCACCCCGAAAACCACCGCCAACGGGCGGGTGGGCTACCAGTGGCGGACCTTTGACAACGAGGCCGCCGAAGACGTCGAGCACTGGATCGCCGCCCTGGGCGTCGATTCAACGCCCTTCGGATTTTCGACCTTCGGGCTGGAACTGTACTCGAGTATCCGTCCGGCGGTGAACGATGCTGATACCAGCACCATCGATCAGCGCCTGACCGGCTCGGTGAGCCGGCGGCTCTTCACCGAGCGGCTGCGCGGCCATGGCTCGCTCTTCGCCGGCATGGTTGACTACGTGGGGGGCGAGGGACGGCCCGCCGAGCCCCGCCCCGACGATCCTCTGGTCTACGATGGCCGTGAAGACGAATACTGGGGCTTTACCCTCGGGCTCGACTGGTGGACGCCCTACCAGGTGTCCTTCGGCCTGGCATATTCCTATGTCGAAAACGAGGGGGCGCGCGACGCCAGTGCCGAGGAGCAGGACATCCGTTCCTACGACTCCGGCCGCTGGACGTTCCGGGCGAGCTGGAATTATTGACCCAATCTTTTGTGTCCCTTCCACGGGCCTTTCGCTATAGTTGGCGCATGAATTTCTGGTTTTCACGGTTGATCCTTTCCCGCCTGCCCGTTCCCGCATGGCTGGGGATGCTCTGCGTCCTCCTCGTGGGCTGTGCCAGCCCGCCCCCCTTGGTACCTCCCGATGCCTGGCAGGCTGGTCCAGCCGAGTCGGCGGTGCTCCTGCCTGGAGACGAGGTCGACATGCAAGTCTTCCGCGAGCCTGAACTCTCCGGCGTTTTCAGGATTGGCCCCGACGGCAACATACGCCATCCGCTGCTCGGCGATGTCCAGCTCGCCCAGCGCTCTCCCGCCGACGCGGAGGCCTACGTCACCTCTATGCTTGCCGCCAAATATCTGGTCAATCCCCGGGTCATTCTGAAGGCTCAGATCCTGCGCTCGTCGCAGATCCTGCTGATGGGCGAGGTACGGAAGCCGGGGGCCTACCCCTTGATTCCCGGCGAACGGACTACCTTGCTCCAGGCGGTGGCCGAGGCGGGCGGGTTCACCGAGCTGGCCAGCCCCAACCGCGTCCATGTCGTTCGCACGGTGAACGGCAAGCGGACCACGATCAAAGTTAGGGTAGCCGACGTGCTGGCCGGCAAGGCCCGCCACCCCGACTTGCCCCTCGAACCCAACGACGTTATCGTCATCCCTCAAATTCGCTTCTGAACGGATCCCGCCCCATGAGTAGGAAAAGCGCATACTTGGCCGACGGGGATGGGGAGGGGGCCGAAGCCTCCGCCTTCAACATCCGCGAACTGCTCACGATCCTCATGGAGCGTGCCTGGCTCGGGCTGCTGGTCGCCCTGGCGGTTTTCCTGCTCTCCTGGCTCGACGCTCGCCGCCAGACGCCCTACTACCGAAGCACTGCGCGGCTCATCGTCGAGGCCCAGATCCCGCAGCTATTCAACTTCCAGGACATCCTCGCCTTCAACGCCCGCAGCCTGGAATACTTCAACACCCACCTGAACGCCCTTCACAGCCGCCCGATGATGGAGCGGGCCCTGGAGCTGAGCGGGTTGAAGGACAATCCCGCTTTCCTGCCGAATGCGGCGTCGGACTCCCAGCGGATCGAGGCCGCGCTCGGCCTGGTTAAAATCACCCCGGTCGAACGCAGCCGCATGATCAACTTGTCGGTGGAGCATCCCGACCCCCAAATTGCCTCCGACCTAGCCAACGCGCTGGCCCGTTCCTATATCCAGCAGGATCTGGACAACCGCATGAGCGCTTCCATGCAGGCGGTGGACTGGCTGCGCCAGCGAACCGACGAATACCGGGAAAAACTGGAGAAGGGCTTGCTCCAGCTCCAGGAGTACCGGGAGCAGACCCAGTCGGTTTCCCTCGAGGAGGACCAAAACATCGTCATCGCCAAGCTGAAGGCGCTCAACAGTGCGCTCACCTCCGCCCAGACCGGCCGCATCGAGGCCGAGACGCGCTGGCGCGCCGTGGAATCGCAGCTCGCGGAGGGCACTCCGCTAACCCCGATCGTGGCGGTGCTCGACGAGCCTGCGGTGCAGGAGGCCCGGAGCCGGTTGGGCGAACAGCGTAGCCGGGTAGAGGCCCTGCGCCAGCGCTACCGCCCAGAATTTCCCGATCTCCAGCAGGCGATGGAGGAGGAAAAACGGGCCGAACAACGATTCCGCGAGGCCTGCGAAAGCGCCCGCCAGGCCATGAAAAGCCGGTTCGAAATGCTCAAGAACCAAGAGGCCGGGCTCCAGGCCGCCCTCGTTGAGCAGGAGAAGGAGTCCTTCGAACTCGACCGCAGACTCGTCCGCTACAACGACCTCAAGCGCAATATCGAGGCCGATGAGCAGGTCTACCAGGCCATGATCGGCCGGATGAAGGAGGCCAGCCTTTCTGGCACCCTGCCTACTGAGCTAATTCGCATCGCCGAGGAGGCTCGGCCCGCCCGCAGACCCTTCAGGCCCAACGTGGCCAAGGCAGGTACGCGCGGGGCCCTGCTCGGACTGGTGCTCGGGCTCGGCGCCATTTTCGTCGCCTACGTGACCGACCACCGTTTTCGCCGGTCCGAGGATGTCGAGCGCCGACTCGGCGTGCCGGTTATGGGCACGGTCCCGCTGATCGAGGCAAAGAGCATCGCCCAGCGGGGGCTTGCCTCCCACCATGACCACATGGGCGAAGTGGCCGAGGCCTTCCGTACCCTGCGCGCCAGCTTGGTGCTCTCGCCCGGAGCCCGCGCGGCGCGCGTGCTGATGATCACCAGTCCGCAGGCCGCCGAGGGCAAGTCGCTGGTGGCCACCAACCTGGCCATCGCGTTCGCCCAGGACAACCGCCGAACCCTGCTGGTGGGCTGCGATTTGCGCCGGCCTGTCCTCGAGAAGATATTCGAGCAGAGGGAGGCGGTCGGTCTTGCCGAGGTGCTCAAGGGCGAAGCTCAGTGGCAGGATGTCTTGTTGCCCGAGCGGGTGCCTGGCCTCGATGTCATTTGCTCTGGACGCATCCCCTCGCGCCCGACGGAGCTGTTGGGCTCTCCCCGGTTCGACGAGCTGATCGCCGAAGCGAGGCAACGCTATGAGCGCATCATTATCGATGCCCCCCCCATGCTGGGCCTGAGCGATTCCCTGGTGTTGCTGCCTCGTGCCGATAGCGTTCTGTTCGTGGTGCGCTACGGCGTGACCCACAGCCTGAGCGGGATCCATGCCATGCGCAAGATCGTGGCCAGCGGCAGTCCCTGCCACGGCGCGGTGCTCAACGGGGTCAACCTCCGCACGCTGGCCAACAGCTACTACTACCGGCGCTACGGAAGCTATGCCTACAAGGCGCCGGAAAACGAAGCGAGCAGTTCCCGCAGCAAGGCCTAGGCTCCGCCGTGACCCGTTCGCGCTTCGCCCTCGTTTTTCTGGCCCTCCTTCTGGTGCTGGCCTGCTTGGGGACCGGTCCCGGTCCTTTGGCTGCGGGGGCTGGCCTCGCCTGGCTGGTTCAGGCCCTGCGCGGCAGTACGCCCGCCCGGGCGCTGGCGCCTCCCGCGCTCGCCTCCCTCGCGCTGCTCAGCGTCTATGCGGCCAACGCCTCCCACCGATGGGCCGATGGACTCGGGCTCGTGCCCCAGGCCCACCTCCGCTGGCTGCCCGCATCTGTCCACTCTCCCTCCACAGTGGAGGCCCTTTTGGCTGGCGTGTGCCTGTGGGGTGCATTTGCCCTCGCCGCGACCCTGCGCCGAAGCGATGCGGCCAGGCTGGCCTGGGTAGCGGCGCTACTCGGAGCCGTCATGGCGGCGCTCGCGCTCTGGCAGCGGCTTGAGCCTAAGCCCTTCCCGGTGTTCGAGTACACGGGCCTGTTTGTTAGCGAGAACCACTTCGCGGCCTTCGCCAACCTGGTCTTTCCGGTAGCGCTGGGCCTGGCTTCGGCCTGCGGCATCGAGGCGCTGCGAACGGGGAGGACCTCAAGCCCGGCCGGACTGGCCTATCTAGCGGCCGCTCTGCTCGCCGCCGCCATTTTTGCATCGGGCTCGCGCGCCGGCGTGGGCGTACTCCTGGTTTCCCTGCTGCTGTGGCTCGCTGTGCAGTGGCGATTGCGGACTGTCCATCCTTTCCTTTTCTTGCCGCTGGGACGTCTGCGCCGAGCGGCTCTGGTGTTGCTGCTTGCGGGGCTCTGCATCGGCGGTGCGACGGGCGTCATCCGCGAATGGAGAAGCTGGGACCAGATAGGATCCGAAGTTTCATTTCGGGGGCTCATCCTTCACGACACCTTTGCGATGTGGCGGGCTCGCCCTCTGTGGGGCGTCGGCCCCGGCGCCTTCGAGGCCGCCCATCCCTACTACCAGTCCGGGGAGCTAGGCCCGGTCTCGGTCCGTCACGCCCACTGCGAGCCCGCGCAGTTTTTAGCCGAGTGGGGCGTTGGAGGCCTGGCGCTCCTCGCGGCGGCCTGCCTGTGGTCCCTGCGCAAGCTTGGACGAAGGCGCGAACCTGACCGGAATTCACAGCCGTGGCATTTGCCCATGGCCGCGGGATTTGCTATTGGCCTTGCCGCCCTGGGGCTTCACAGCCTGGTCGACTTTCCCTTCCGGGCTCTTCCCATTTCCCTCCTCGCCGCCGCGGCGGCTGGTGCATTCCTTCGCTTCTCCGCCGCTCCGCGTTGGTCCGAGGAGGACGCGAATATCGGTTTGGTCCCTCCCGCGAATGGTGTACCCTCCCAGCCAACGTCATGAACCGCCCCCTCCAGAACGAATCCCCGAACGAGTGGCATTTAGTCATCCGGCCCCGCGCCGGATGGTTCGACCTTCATCTCGCCGACCTCTGGCGCTACCGCGACCTTGTCCTGATGTTCGTGCGCCGGGACTTCGCCGCCCAGTTCAAGCAGACCGTGTTGGGACCGGCATGGTTCGTTCTCCAGCCCCTGCTGACCGCCTTGGTCTTCGTGGTGGTGTTCGGCCACATTGCCAACCTCAGCACCGATGGACTTCCCAAGCTGCTGTTCTACCTAAGCGGCAACGTGGTGTGGATGTACTTCGCCAATGTCCTCACCAGCACGGCGAACACCTTCGTTGGCAATGCCCACTTGTTCGGAAAAGTCTACTTTCCCCGGCTGGCTATTCCCCTCTCGGTGAGCATTTCGAACCTGGTCAAATTCGGCCTGCAGGTGCTGTTCTTTCTTGGATTCCTCGCCTATTTCGTGTTGCGGGGCGAGGCGGTCCGGCTTACCTCCGCCGCCTGGCTTCTTCCCGTCCTCGTGCTGGTCATGGCGGGGATGGCGCTAGGGCTGGGCGTACTGTTCAGCGCGGTGACCACGAAGTACCGCGATCTGCGTTTTCTGCTCGATTTCGGCGTGAGGCTCCTCATGTACGCCGCGCCGGTGGCCTATCCGCTGTCCGCCATCCCCGACCAGTGGCAATGGTTCCTGCTGCTCAATCCGATGACCCCCATCATCGAGACCTTCCGCCTGGGCTTCCTCGGGCAGGGCCTGGTTTCATGGCCTATGCTCGCCTACAGCGTGGGTTTTGCCGCCGCGTCGCTGCTGGTGGGAGTCGCTCTGTTCAACCGCGTTGAAAAAACCTTCATGGATACCGTATGAACCCCTTCGCTGCTCGCGCCATCCTGGCCCCGTTCCGAGGTGTGCGATGAACCTGCCCATGTTCATCCGAATACCTTTCCGCATGCTGCTCGGCGAGCGGAAGCTGGGCAGCCTCGCCTACTTCCGCCAGCCCGCGCTCCGCTACGGGTGGGGAGGCCCGCTCAACAACCAGCGCATTCGCCAGCGGATGTTTTTCGAGCTGCTGCACCGTGTACCGGTTGAAGCCATCGTGGAGACCGGCACCTACCGCGGCGTGACCACCGCGCTGTTTGCGGCGACCGGACTTCCGGTGTTCAGCACCGAGATCAACCCCCGCGAGTTCGGCTTCTCCCGTTCTCGTTTCCTGCTCCAGCGCGAGAAGGTTCATCTGTTCAACATGGACTCCCGGGCCTTTCTTCGCCGGCTGGCCAGCGATCCCCGCTGCCCCCGTGAGAATGTGTTCTTCTACCTGGGCGCCCACTGGGGCGAGGACCTGCCCCTGCTCGAGGAGCTGGAAATCATCTTCGACTGCTGGAAAAATCCCGTG
>CBFGVE010000133.1:0-6655 GCA_965651915.1 uncultured bacterium | reverse complement strand
TACCGTCCGCGCGGTGGCCGAGTGCGGCGTGGACGCCATCTCGGTGGGCGCGCTCACCCACTCCGCCCCCGCAGCCGATCTCGCTTTGGATTTCGTTTCATGAAAAAGCCCCTGCTCGTAGTGGTGGATATCGGCAACACCAGCAGCACCCTCGGCCTCTGCCAGGGGCGCCGCGTGCTGAACTCTCTCCGGGTGGAAACCACGCTGCGCGAGGCGACGGCCATCCAGCAAAGCCTCCGGCGTCTCGTGGGCGGTCGCAAGGCCGATGGCGCCGTGCTGTGCAGCGTGGTGCCTGCAGTGAACCCGCTCTGGGCCCTTTGCATCCGCGATGCGCTGGCGGTCGAGGCCCTGCTGGTGGAGCACACCCTCGATTTCGGTATCCCCATCACCTATCCGAAGCCCGAATCCATAGGCGCCGACCGCCTGGCCGACGCCTGCGCCGCCGCCCACAAGTTCGGCACGCCGGTGATCTCCGCCGACTTCGGCACGGCACTCACCTTCGATATCGTCCAGCCGAAGAAAGGGTACGTGGGCGGAATCATCGTACCCGGCCTGCCGCTCATGTTCCAGTACCTCGCCGACAAGACCGCCCTGCTGCCGCGCATCGAGCCCGGGCCGACCCGTGGATGGGTGGGCCGCAGCACCGAGCAGGCCATGCGCATCGGCGCCCGCTACGGCTACCGCGGCATGGTGCGGGAGATACTCAACCATCTCATGGAACAGATGGGGCAGGAGTGTCCGGTTTGCGCCACCGGGGGATATTCTGGTTGGGTTCTTCGCGGGCTTGACCGGCCCCTCCATCACGAACCATATTTAACCCTCCACGGACTCACCCGCCTCTACGAGCTGAACCGATCATGACCAACACCCAGACCCGCATCGACCGCTGTTTCGACACTCTGCGCCAGCAGGGCCGCAAGGGCTTCATCGCCTACATCACCGCCGGCGATCCCACCATAGCCGCCACCGAGGACACGGTTCTGCGCCTCGAAGACGCCGGCGTGGATGTCGTCGAGCTGGGCATTCCTTTCTCCGATCCGCTGGCCGATGGCCGCGTGAATCAGGAGTCCGCCGTCCGCGCCCTCGAAGCGGGGGCGACTCCCGAGAAGATCAACGCCATGGTCGCCCGGCTGCGCGCCCGCACCCAGATTCCGCTGCTCTACTACACCTACCTCAACCTGATGCTTCCCGGCGGGTTTGGCCACAGCCTGTCCCGTCTCGCCAAGGCCGGTACCGACGGCGTGCTGGTGCTCGACCTTCCCGTCGAGGAGCTTGGCCCCTACGAGGCAGATTTCGCCCGCCATTCGGTCAACAACATCGCCCTGGTCACGCCCACCAGTCCCGACGACCGCATCCGGAAGATCGTGGGCAAGGCCACCGGTTTCGTGTACTGCGTATCCCGCACCGGGGTGACCGGCATGCAGAAGAACGTCAGTGCCGACGCCGCCGATATCGTGGTGCGCACCCGCCGCCATACCAAGCTCCCCATCGCCCTGGGCTTCGGCATATCGAATCCCGAGCAGGCCCGCGAGATCGCCTCCGGGCCGGCCGATGCGGTCGTGGTGGGCAGCGCCATCGTGAGCAAGTTCCACGCGGAGGGCGACAGCCCCGAGGGGCGCGCCCGCGCCGCCCGCTGGGTAGGCCGCATGGTCAAAGCGGTGCACGGAGTCTGATGACCCGCCTGGCCCATAGCCGCGTCCTGAGCGGGTATCGCGTTTCGCCGGCTCGTTGGCACAGCGGTTCCGGCAGCGGAGTGCCGGAACTACACCTGCCGCCTGTCCGCTACCGGAAGGGGCATTAGGCATGGGCAGGCTTCTCGGCATCGACTACGGCGAAAAGCGCATCGGCCTTGCGGTCAGCGATCCCAGCGGAATCATCGCCACCCCGCACAGCGTCATCACCTGGACCTCGCTGCCCAAGGCGGTCGAGGAAATCGCCGCGCTCTGCCGCAAGCTTCGGATCGAGGGCGTCGTCGTGGGCTGGCCGCTAAACATGGATGGCAGCGAAGGCCCCGCGACCCGGCATGTGCAGGCCTTCATCGACAAGCTGGCCGCGCGCATTGAGCTGCCCATCCACAAGCAGGACGAGCGGCTTAGCAGCAAGACCGCCAACGACGCGCTCATCGAGGGGGGAACCCGGCGCGAACGCCGCAAGGATTTCGTCGACAAGCTCGCCGCCCAGATTTTGCTCCAGCAGTATCTGGAGTGCCGGAATCCGTGGTGAAGCCAGCAGGCAGCCGATGACCCAGCGCTACGCCATCACCATCGCCTACGACGGCACGCGGTTCCACGGCTGGCAGCGCCAGCCGCAGCACCGCACGGTGCAGCAGGATCTGGAAGAGGCGCTCGAAAAGCTTTCCGGGGCCTTCGTTCGGGTACACAGCAGCAGCCGGACCGATACCGGGGTCCATGCGCGCGGGCAGGTGGCGCATTTCGATCTGAACCGCCGATGGGAGTCCCGCCGCCTGCGGCTGGCCATCAACAGCCTGATCGAGCCGGACGTGCGGGTCATGGCGGTGAAGGCGGTAAAGCCCGATTTCCATGCCCGCTACGAGTGTACCGGGAAAATATACCGCTACCACATCTACAACGGCCTGGTCCTGCCCCCGGACTTGCGGCACTACCGGGCCCACGTCGTACGGCCGCTCGACGCGCAGCGCATGCGCGCGGCGGCGGCCCACCTGGTTGGCACCCATGACTTCGCCGCCTTCTCGGCCAACCCGAACCGCGAGATCGAGACGACGGTGCGTACGCTGCGTAGACTCGATGTGCTCAAGCAAGGTCCGGAGATTCGTCTCACCGCCGAAGGCGATGGATTCCTCTACCGCATGGTGCGCAGCCTCGCCGGATTCCTCATCCGCGTAGGCGGTGGGGAAGTCGAGCCGGAGACCGCCGCTGAGATCCTGGCCTCAAAGGTCCGGACCGCCCGAGTGCCCACCGCGCCGGCGCAGGGGCTGTTCCTGTGGAAAATGCAGTTTCCAAATTCGCGCGGGGCAGGGGAGAGGAGTGCGAGAGGCTAGGTGGCGAATTTGGAAAGTGGGCGCTACGCGCCGGGTGAGGGAACGTGTACGCTTCGCTTTGTCCTTGGCGTGAATTTAGGTAGTTGTTCGAGGCGTCCTCGTGGGTATTAGCGTAACCGAGAGAGCGAATAGAATCAATATCTTCTCTCCCATTCCAATTGTCTAATATTTTGCTCGGCTTCTCTTTGCTTCCTTTCGATATCTATTTGCTTCCATTCCAACTCACGCTGTTTTCTTGCGAGCTCTTGGTCGTGTTGTCTTTGCTTTCTTTCGAGATCTTTTTGTCTATCTTGCATTTCATCCAGTCTTCTATTCGAAGCACTTGGCGGTTTGTAGCCCATTTGATACCACTGTTCTGGAACCGGGTCATTTCTTTTCCTCGTCTCAATCTCGGTTTCATTCGGGGGACCGCCAGCACCTGATCTTGATTCCGATCTATCCCTTATAAGTTGATCAATTTGACTTTGTTGTTTTTCGATTAACCTAGCTTGTGCCTCAAGAGTCTCTTTGTGCTCCATAGCCTGTCGATCTTCTTTCGTGACCCACTGGCCATTGTATAACTCGAGGCCTTTAGCTCTTTGTTCGTTCTCAAAATTCTCTTGCTCTTGCGCTTGAATCTCGCGAACTTTTTCCGATTCAATTCTTTTTACTGCAGCGGCTTCAAAATCATCTGGAAAATCTATGACCTCACCATTTTTTATTGTGATAATTCCACCAACATATGAAAGGTAGGTGGTGTCACCACTTTTAATCGTCCCTTCAGGTTTGCCGATCAACGAGTAAACCCGTTCCTCGCTGTCACCAACTAAAATTGTGTTTCCAGGTGCCGAATGGGTGTCGAAGCAAAAAAATGCCAAGGCAATAATGCGGGATGCAAAATTCATTACGGAATGATGTGTCATGGCTGTAATGTTTCTATGTTTACAATGAAACTTTGTGATTGATAAAATGTGACCAGTATAAGGAAAGTTCCAGAGTCGAATGGAGGAGAAACGCAATATTTGAAAACATTCAGTATCGAGTCGTGGGTGCCCTGTTGCTGAAAATGCTTTGCCACATAGTCAGGAATACGTGTTACTGGTATCCATCTGACTCGGCCAGCAAAAAATTTAATGTTGTGTACTTTGTACAGCAGTGCTCGTGCAATCCGCTCAAAGAACCTATCCATTTCGGGAATATCTAAATTAAGAGCTGGTAATAAAACATTTTGTAAGCCGCTTTTTGTTAGTACTCTAGTTTTCTGGAGATGCATTACCTCTATTAGTCCGTTGGACTCAGTGCTTGCGCGAGCGATTGATCTTAAAATTTTGTCTAGAAGATGATCCTGGACGTAATCGCTAGATTCAGTGCTAAGGAGGCCTGCGATACAGTTTCGAATGAGGCCATCGTTCTTTTCGTCTAATTTTCTACACACGTTACAGCAGGGGACGGTTATTCTTTGTGTCCCATGAGGGCAGATTTTCTGAAAGAAACACTTTGGAGGCACATGGTCATCAGTTGAACCTGGCCTCTGCCCGCAATAAACACATAATTTCCTTTTTTGCACAGCAATCATTACCGATAGTTAATTTAAAACGGCCACGGGTGTAAGAGTGAAAAGACGTGCTTGGCGCCCTGCCGTCCGGATATCGCCCCGGCGGAGTGCATCCCGGACGTCATCGAGCTTGAACGCATCGTAGAGGGACAAATAGGGGGACCAACCGCTGTCGGTCTCGATGAGTTCCACCTCGACCTCTGCCACGTATTCACCCTCGTGTACGAGCTTGGTATAGTGTCTGGTCTTCATTATCGTCTCCTCATGAAATCTTCGGTCCAGCGTTCAACTACGGGCCAGCCTTCCGCGCACCCCTCCGGGGCGCATGAGTATTTTTGACCGAATCCCCAGGGGCGAGCCCCTGGGCTAGGTGCGATGCCTCCTCCGGAGGCGGTTGCGTCTTCTTGAGCCGTGGCGCGTAGGGGTTACGTCGTTTTTTCAGTTTTGAGAGGTCGTATTCTTGTTTCATGCGTCCCAGTCGATTTGCAGTTCACTGATAACCGCAGGGTAAATACGGGCACTGTTGAAGTCAACGCGTGAGTATGGTCTCGGCAAAGGAAACGGAGGTCCTGGAAAAAGAGCTGTAGTTCCGGCACTCTGCTGCCGGATAATCGGCGCGAAGCGCCGACTGGGCAACAGCCCAGCTTCTACGAGCTGCCTATCGGCAGTGGCCTTAGCGGGCCAATATCCGGCAGCAGAGTGCCGCTACAGCGCCCTATTGCAACACAGCGTCTGACGAGTCTGACAAGTCCGACCTGTCTGACCCGTCCGACTAGTCCGACGGCGCTCCCCCCTAAGCTTTCAGCCCTCATCCCTCCGCCCTCAAGTTACTGCAGCTTGTCCCCGACCTTCTTATCCCACGCGTTGGGGGGAAGGGGCGTGTACTTGGGGCGGGCGTCTTTTATGGGGAAAGTTTCAACCGCCTTCGTGAACTTCTCCAGCGCGGCGCGGTGTTCGGGCTTGGGGCTGTCGATGAGGTTGGTTTTTTCTAGCGGGTCGGTGTGCAGGTCGTGCAGGCGGACGATCTGCCGCTGGGTGCTCACATAGACCTTGTAGCGCTGGTCGCGGAGCGCGCGCCGGGTGAAGTCGTGAATGTTTCGAACGCCCTGTTCGTCCAGCCGCGCCGGGCCATAGCCCATGGAGAGGATCCATTCGCGCGACGTTTCGGTCTGCTCGCCGCGCAGCACCGGCGCGATCGAGACGCCGTCGATGACCAGGTCCTGCGGCGCCTTCGCGCCGGCAAAGTCGAGGAAGGTCGGCAGCATGTCGGTGATGTCAGCGAGGGCGTCGCCCTCGACCCCGGCGGGCACCACACCGGGCAGGCTGACCACAAAGGGCATGGCGGTGCCGCTCTCGGTCTTGCGCATCTTGGCCCCTTGGACCGCCTGCCCGTTGCGGGTACCGGTGATACTCCCGGTGGAGCCGTTGTCGGTGGTGAAGATCACGAGGGTCCGTCGCCGTAGATCCAGCTCGTCGAGCGCGTCGACCAGGCGGCCCACCATTTTGTCCGCGTAGCGCACCATGGCCTTGTGCTTGTCGAGCGGGGTTTGTGCGTTGGGCTCGTCGGGCGTGGGAATCAGCGGGGTGTGGGGGAGGGCCATGGCATGGTAGAGCATCATGGGCCGCTCGCGGTGCTCCCGCATGAAGTCGATGAGAAAATCCACATAGAGGTCGGGTCCAAACTGGCCCGGGTAGGCGCGGCTGCCCTCGCGGCTGAACAGGTAGGGATCGGCATAGCGCTGGCCGCTCGGCGGATTGCCGGCCTCGTAGCCGGTCCACATGAGCCAGTCGTCGAAGCCGTGCTCCCTCATGGCCTCGGACTGGGTGCGGAAGTCGTTCACCTGCCACTTGCCGGTCGCGGCAGTGGCGTAGCCGGCCTCGCGGAGAAGGCGGGCGAAAGTGGTGTACTGGGGCTGCCTCCAGTCGAAATAGCCGACGCCCCATCGCGGGGCGTCCCAATGGTTCACCCAGCCGGACCGGAAAGGGTAGGTGCCGGTCAGGAGGGCGATGCGGGTGGGCGTACACTGCGGCATCACGTAGAACGTGTTGAACTTCATCCCGCTTCCGGCCAATGCGTCGATGCGCGGGGTCTGGATGTCCTC
>CBFGVE010000132.1:0-6730 GCA_965651915.1 uncultured bacterium | reverse complement strand
GGTCACTTCGGGGCCGAGGTAGCTGCCGTACTGGCTGTCGGGCGCACCAATCACGCGGGGCTCATCCAGCAACTGGTGCGCGGCAAACAGCGCGCCACCTAGCGCGCCGCCGGCATCGCCCGCCGCCGGCTGGATCCATAGGTTCTTGAATGGACCCTCCCGGAGCACCCGTCCGTTGCCCACGCAGTTCAGGGCGACGCCCCCCGCTAGGCAGAGGTTGTCCAACCCGGTCTCGCGGTGGACATGGCGGACAAGGCGCAGCATCGCCTCCTCGGTGACCTTCTGCACGCTGGCGGCGAGGTCCATTTCGCGCTGGGTCAGCTCGGATTCTGGCTGTCGCGGCGGGGCTCCAAAAAGCTTGTGGAATTTTGGGCCGGTCATGGTGAGGCCCTGGCAATAGTTGAAATAGCTCTGGTCCATCCAGAACGAGCCATCGTCGTGGAGGTGGATGATGTGCTTTAGGATGAGGTCGGTGTAGCGGGGGGTGCCGTAGGGAGCTAGACCCATCACCTTGTATTCGCCCGAGTTGACCTGGAATCCGGTGTAGTAGGTGAAGGCGCTGTAGAGAAGCCCGAGCGAGTGCGGAAAGCGTATCTCCTTCTTAAGCTCGATGCGGGAGCCTCGTCCAACCCCCCAGCTTGTGGTGGTCCACTCCCCCACCCCGTCCATGGTGATGATGGCCGCCTCCTCGAAGGGCGAGGGGAAAAAGGCGCTCGCGGCGTGCGACTCGTGGTGGCGGGTGAAGTAGATGGGCCCCTCGTAGCGGTTTCCGAGGCCCTTGTCGATTTCGCGGGGCATGAAGAGCTTCTCGCGCAGCCAGAGTGGCAGCGCCATCATGAAGGAGGACAGCCCACGGGGCGCATAGGCCAGGTAGGTCTCCAGCAGCCGCTCGAACTTGAGGATGGGCTTGTCGTAGAAAACCACCGCGTCTAGCTGCTCGGGGGTGATGCCGGCCTCGCGGAGACAGTAGTCGATGGCGTTCCGGGGAAACCCGTGGTCGTGCTTGACCCGGGTGAAGCGCTCCTCCTGGGCGGCGGCGACGATCTTGCCGTCGGTGACGAGGGCGGCTGCGCTGTCGTGATAGAATGCGGATAGGCCTAGTACATTCATAAACAAAAAACCGCCCACCACAGGGGCGGAGACTCCGGGACGTGAAAGGGGGCATATTGGGATGGATAGCGGGCGGTTTTCAAGCATTTCCGGCATTGACCGGGTAATTAATGCCCAAGCCCCGGCAAATCGCCAAAAACGGGGTTGCATTTACCCCTTGAGCCCATTAGTTTGCAGCACTTTTACCGGAGGTTGCCATGTCACTATTTTGGAAGAACAAGCGGGTCTGGGTCACGGGAGGAAACGGCTTCCTCGGACGCCACGTCGTTGAACTTCTCCGCAGCGCCGATGCCGTGGTGGACGCGCCCCGCAGCGCGGACTACGATCTGCGCGAAAAGGCCCAGATCTACAAGGCGCTGGACGATCTCCGGCCCGACCTCGTCATCCACCTCGCCGCTGTGGTCGGAGGCATAGGCGCGAACCGCAAGCATCCCGGACGCTTCTTCTACGAAAACGCCATCATGGGCATCGAGCTGATCGAGGCCTGCCGGGTGCGTGGAGTTGCCAAGACGGTGGTAGCCGGCACGATCTGCGCCTACCCGAAGTTCACCACCGTCCCCTTCCGCGAGGACGACCTCTGGTCCGGCTACCCCGAGGAGACCAACGCGCCCTACGGCCTCGCCAAGAAAATGCTCCTGGTGCAGTCCCAGGCCTACCGCCAGGAGTACGGCTTCAATTCGATCTACCTGCTGCCGGTGAACCTCTACGGACCGCACGACAACTTCGACCCCGAAAGCTCGCACGTGATCCCCGCCCTGGTCCGCAAAGCGCTCGAAGCCAAGCAGAGCGGCGCAAAATCCTTCACCTGCTGGGGCACCGGCAGCGCCACCCGCGAGTTTCTCTTCGTCGAGGACTGCGCCCGGGCGATTCTGCTCGCCGCCGAAAAGTACGACGGCAGCGAGCCGGTCAACCTCGGCAGCGGCATGGAGATCAGCATCCGCGATCTGGCCACGATCATTGCCGAGGAAGTGGGCTTCACCGGGCGTATCGAGTGGGACGCCACCAAGCCCGACGGGCAGCCCCGGCGGGGGCTCGACACCCAGCGGGCCGCCGAGCTATTCGGCTTTAAAGCAACGACCGACTTCCGCACCGGCCTGCGCCGCACTATCCAGTGGTATCTTGGATCGCTGAAGTAATCGTCACGGCGACTGACAGGTCTGGCCCGTCCGACGGCGCACGATCCGCTTTCCTCAGATTTTACCCAGCCCTAGGTCACCGCCCCCGCGCGCAGCGCCCGGATGCGCTCCAGCACCGGCGGGTGGCTGTACTCCAGTACGACCTTGAAGGGATGGGGCTCCAGATCGCTCAGGCTGTCGACCGACAGCCTTTTCAGGGCCGATACCAGCGCCTCCGGCGTCCCGGCGGTGCGCGCCGCGAAGGCGTCGGCCTCGAACTCGTGCCGCCGCGAAAGCGCATTCACCGCCAGCGAGAGCAGCAGGTTGATTGGACTGTAGAGGAATCCGAAAAACACCATGCCCGCATAGATGGGGTCCACGCCCCGGATGGGCTCGAAAGAGAGGCCGAAGGCCTCGTAGAGCCCTGGCTGCCGGATAAAGAGCGAGAGGACAAAGAACATTGCCCCGGAGGCTAGTACCGAAACCAGCATCATGCGCAGAATGTGGCGCAGCTTGAAGTGACCCACCTCGTGGGCCAGTACCGCGACCAGCTCCTCAACCGTGTGCTTCTCCACCAGGGTGTCGAACAGGACGATCCGGCGCCAGCGGCCGAATCCGGTAAAGAAGGCGTTCGCCTTGGTCGAGCGCTTCGAGCCGTCCATGGTGTAGATACCCTTCAAGGCGAAACCTTCGCGCCGGGCATAATCCTCGATGGCAGACCGGAGAGGTCCCTCGGGCAGGGGACTAAACTTGTTGAACAGCGGCATGATGTAGACCGGCGCGAGATAGACCAGCACGAGCTGGAACCCCGTCACCGCCAGCCACGAATAGAGCCAGGCCAGAGGCCCAGCAGCGGCAAAGAACCAGAGCACGGCGGCGAAAACAGCCCCGCCAAGCGCCAGCCCGAGGAGCAGGCCCTTTAACCGGTCGAGGATAAAGGTCCGAGCGGTCGTCCGGTTGAATCCGTAGCGCTCCTCGATGACAAAGGTGCTGTAGAGGCTGAACGGCAGCCCGACGACCTGCGAGATCAGCAGCAGGATGCCGCCAAACAGAAGCCCCGTGGGGATCATGCCCCAGCCCGGAGCGCGGGCGAGCTGGTCCACCCACGCGAAGCCGCCCAGGAGGATGAAGCCAAGGGTCAGGGGGGTCATGATGCTGGAGCTGACTAGCTCGAAACGGTCGCCTTCCCGCTGGTAGCGCCGCGAGGTCGCGTACTTCGCGGCGTCCAACAGCCCGGCAAATTCGCCGGGAACCTGGGATTTGTCCCGCCGGGCGTCGAGCCAGTGGACGAGAAGATTTAGAACGTAGTCGAAGAGAATCAGGCCGATTACGGCGGTAAGGTAGAAGTTCATGCCGCAATCTAGGCGGAAGGGAGGCCATTGTCTAATCCGAAAGCCCGGCCGAGGGTTCGGGAACCGCTCCTTCCCCATCCCTAAACGGGCTTGCCATCCCACGATTCTCTGCTAATAAGTGACCGACACTTTTCCCAACGGCGGCCCCCATGAACCTCAAGTACTACCTCCACATCGCTCGGCCGGGCTACTGGATCAAGAACGTGTTCGTTCTGCCCGGCATCCTGCTCGCCCTCTTCTTCGTGCCCGAGCTGCGCGAGACCGCCTGGTGGTCCGGGGCCCTCCTGGGAGTTGTCTGCGCCTGCCTGGTGGCTTCGAGCAACTATGTGCTCAACGAGATCCTCGACGCCCCCAGCGACGCCCACCACCCCGATAAGCGGCTCCGCCCCATCCCTTCGGGAAAAGTGAAGATCCCCGTGGCCTATGCCGAATGGCTCGCCTTCGCCGCCGCCGGGCTCTCGCTCGCCTGGACGGTGACGCCCGGGCTTTTCTACTCCTGCCTCCTGCTGTGGATCATGGGCGTGATCTACAACACCCCGCCGGTCCGGGCCAAGGATCTCCCCTACCTCGATGTGCTCTGTGAATCGGTCAACAACCCCATCCGCATGGCGATCGGCTGGTACAGCGCGGGCGCGGTGGCCCTCCCCACCCTCTCCGGCCTCATGGCCTACTGGATGTTCGGCGCGTTCCTCATGGCGATCAAGCGCTTCGCCGAGCTTCGCCACATCGGCGACGCCCAGACCTCGGGTGCCTACCGCAACTCCTTCCGCCACTACAACCAGGAGCGGCTGCTGGTCAGCATCCTCTTCTACGCCGCGCTCTTCGGGATGTTTTCCGGCGTATTCATCGCCCGCTACCGCACCGAGCTGGTGCTCTCCATGCCCTTTGTCGCCTTCGCGACCGCCTGCTACTTCCGCCTCGGGTTCAAGCCCGACAGCCCCACCGCCAGCCCCGAACGCCTCTGGCGCTACCCCAGCATCATGGTCCCCGCCGCCATTGCCTTCGCCGTCTGCGCCGTCCTGCTTTTCATCGACCTGCCCGCCCTCATGGAAGCCTTCGCTCCCCGCTTCTCGCCTACGGCCATTCCATGAAGCTACCCGCCGCCCCACGACACGCGGTTCGCCTGCTGTTCGCCCTGGCGGCCTTCGCCCTCTCGCTCTGGTCCGCGCGCACCCATTACCTCTCGGTTCCCACTGGCGCCGACGAGAACAGCTACGTATTCCAGGCGCACACCTTCAGCGAGGGCCTCCTGCACCGCCCCGCCCCGCCGCTGCTCGAACCGTTCAAGCAGGAGATGATCATCCTCGATGAATCGGCCGGCTGGGTCTCGCGCTATCCGCCAGCCCACCCGCTCTGGCTGGTCCCTGGCGTCTGGCTGGGCAACGTCTATCTGATGGTTGCTCTCGCCGCCGCGCTCGGCATGTGGTTCACCTGTGCCGCCGCCCGGGTGCTCGGCATACGCGAATGGATGGCCGCTCTTCCCCTGCTGCTCTCTCCCTATTTCGGCTTCATGTACGGAACCCAGCTCAGCCACACCAGCGGGTTCCTGGCCGTCGCCGCGATGCTCTGGGCCTACCTGCGCTGGAAGAACGAGGGCCTGACCTGGTTCGCCGCCATCGCCGGACTCGCCTGGGGCACCTTCTTCCTCAACCGCACCTGGACCGCGCTGCTGATCGCCGTTCCGTTCGGGATCGACGCGCTGATCCATGGCCGGCGGCAGCGCAGCCGGAGCGCCTGGACCGGGGTCTGCGCCTTCGCCGCCTGCGCCGCTCTCGGCGTCCTCGGCTACCTCGTCTATAACGCCCTGATCACCGGCGACGCCCTCCACGCCACCTACCTCTACTACGCCCCCTCCGAAAACCTCGGCTTCGGGCCCCGCCGAACCCAGGGCATGACCATCCACCACACCCTTGGAAAAGGCATCGGCAATTTCCTCTCCGATATCGACCTGCTCAACCGCTGGCTCTTCGGCTTCAGCGGCTCGCTCATCGCCTGGGGCGCCTTGATCGCCCTCGGGTGGACCCGTCGCGTGAGCCTGCTCCTGGCCGCCTCGGCACTCGCCGTCTGGCTGGGCTATATCTACTTCTGGTTCCCCGGCGTCCGCAACGCGGGCGGACCCGTCTACTGGTTCGAGACCCTTCCCGCTCTCATCCTCCTCGGCGCCCTCGGCGTGCAGCGCTGCTGGAACTGGCTCGAAACCAAACCCCGTCAGCGCCCTGCACTCTTCGTTTACGGCTTTCTCGTGCTCGCCCTCGCCGCAGGCCGCTTCACCCACGAGCAGAGTCCCGTTTTCCGCGAATCCCAGCAGCCCAAGCGCCAGCTTCTCGACACCCTCGCCAAGGCGCCAGCCAACGCCCTCGTATTCATCGAAGACTTCCGCACTCCCCACATGGGCGAAATCGTATTCAACCCGCGCGGACTCGATAGCGACCCCCTGCTCATGCGCAGCGCCTACAGCGGGAACGTGAGCCCCATGCGCGTCTTCCCCGACCGCACCGCCTTTGTCCTGCGCGGCAGCGCCCCCGACCGCCTCGTAGCGATCGAGCCCGCCGCCCAGATCAGGATGGGCCGGGACGCCCGCAACATGCACCGCCACACCGGCAGCGACTTCCGTATCGGACCCGGGCCTTCGGATATCCGGCGGGTAGCCCACGAGGGAGAAGACGAAGCGGGCTACGTCGCCTTCGGACGGCAGATCAGCCTCCCCGCCGGACGCTACACCCTTGTGGCCGACATGAGCTGGAAGGGCGTCTCCCCGGACAAGCCCATCCGCATCGAAGTTCACTCCCGCACCGAGAAACGCCTGCTAGCCCACCTCGTCCTCCATGGCGACTCCGCCGACACGCCGGTCGAACACCCGGTTGTGGTGAAGGCGAGAGCCGACGACCTCGAACCCCGCCTCTACTTCGGCGGCTCCGGCCGACTAGCCGCCTACCGCATCGAATTCGTCGAGCAGCAATAGTCCGAACCTTGGACTCAACAGCCGCACGTCATTCCAAGCATTGGAACGCATAAAGCACACCAGCCGGTTCCCGGCATCCCAGGTCATCGTCCGCAGGTTCGAGCCCTCCTGGAACAGGGTCTGGTTGCCGTCCTCGTCCCACCCATAGGAGCGCGTGGACGAGGGGGCGTACGCCTGGAGAGGAATGCTCG
>CBFGVE010000131.1:0-6764 GCA_965651915.1 uncultured bacterium | reverse complement strand
TCTTCACCGCTCCAGTAGCGTAGGCGATGGCGTTGGGGGGGGTGCTGATGGGCAGCGCCATGGCCAGCGAGGAGCCGATCGCGATGAACACGGCCGAGGCGACCGGACTGATGGCAATTTCGGGCGAGGCAGTCATGCTCATGCCGATGGGCACGAGCAGGTTCGCGGTGGCGCTATGGGAAATGACCGTCCCAAGCAGCAGGGCGCCCACAAACAGCGCGCCGGCAATGAGCGATGGGCTCATGGAACTCCAGTCCACCAGATTGATTAGCCAGCGGTCGAGTCCGCTTTTGCCAACCCCATCGCCCATGGCGATTCCGCCGGCCACCAGCCACAGCACGCTCCACTGCATCGAGTGAAATTCCTTGTCGGTGACCAGGCGCAGCCCCAGCATGATCACCACCGGGAAAAAGCCGATGACGGCTGAGTCGATGCCGTGCAGCGGCTCGGTGAACCAGAGCAGGATGGTGATACCGGCGGTGAAGTAGAACAGCTTGGCCTTGAGGCTGGTGTCGAATTTCGAGGTGATGTCGATGGAGATCTCGCCCGACCTCGAAGGAAACATGCGGGAGAGGACAAACCAGGCAAACACGAGCAGGACGAGCATGAAGGGCACCGCCATGATCATCCACTGCACGAAGCTGATGCTGATGCCCGCCTTGCTCAAGGCGCCGAGCGCGATCGCGTTGGGCGGGGTGCCCACCGGCGTACCCATGCCGCCGATGTTGGCCGCGACCGGGATGGCCAGGACCAGCGCGATCTTCGATTTGTCGCCGGCCGGCAGCCGGGCGATGATCGGCAGCACCACCGCCATCATGGTTGCGGTCGTCGCGGTGTTGCTCATAAACATCGAGAAGATGCCGGTGATCAGCATGAGCCCGAGGAGGATGTAGGTCGGGTTGGTGCCAAAGGGTTTGATCATGACCCGGACCAGATTGCGGTCGAGCTTGTACTTTGCCGCGCCGTCGGCGATGAAAAAGCCCCCGAGGAAAAGCATCAGCACCGGGCTCGCCAGAGAGTTGAAGAAGGTACGGTAGCCGGGAGCGGTGAAGTCCTCCGGCAGTGGCAGCATCGACTTGTCGCTGATGAAGAGGATATGGAAGAAGATGATCAGCGCCGCCGTAGCGTGCAACGGAATGGCCTCGGTGATCCAGAGCACGATCGCCATGAGGAAGATGGCCAGCACCCGATGCCCCGCCACCGAGAGTCCGTCGAACTCCACGAGGAAAGGCAGGCTGAACAGGAGGGCCGCCAGCGCGATTCCAACTAGCTGTACGCGGCTCATTCCGGGCTTCTTGGCAGGTGCATTCATGGGCTGTGATCCTCTTCGGTTGCGGTCGGCACCCCCATCGCTCGGGACGGCTGCCGAAAAACGAGCCTTATTATGCGCCTCGACCTGAAAGGCGCAACGCCGGGGTGTCCTTAACGTGGTATACGGCTTTCCACTATGACACACCGGCCGAGCCTATCCAAGCCCTCGCCGCCCTCATCCGCAGCCGAGCTGCCGGAGCACCTCGGCGAGAATGTCGGGAAGGGCGGGGAGGGGCGATTAACCGACCTTCCCCGCAGAAAAAATCCTATCCCCGCATCATCCCGCGCCCGATTGTCCAGCCAGTTGCTTCGGGCATGATAGCGACCGCCTCGCCATTTCCCCAAAGGTAAAGGAGCCCGCCATGAACCCCGATGCCATCCGCCGCCTGCTCGCCACGAACCGAACGCTAGGCGGTCTCGATCCCGACTATCTCCAGACCCTCGCGGTACACGCCCGGGTGGTCGAGGTCGGCGGGCAGGAGTCGATTTTCCGCCAATTCACGCCGGCCGACCACTTCTACGTGGTGCTCCAGGGCGCGGTGTCGGTAGAGATACCCGCCATCTACGGAGGCCCCCTGAGCATGCAGGAAGTCAAGGCGGGCGACGTGCTCGGATGGTCCTGGCTGGTGCCGCCCTACCAGTGGCACTTCGACGCCCGGGCGCTGGGCCCGACGAAGCTCCTGGAGATCGACGGCCGCCTGGTGCGGGACCTGTGCGAGAAGGACGCCCGGCTGGGCTTCGAGCTGCTCAAGCGATTCTGCGCCCTGATGCTGGACCGGCTGCAAAGCTCCCGCAGCCGGATGCTCGACGTGATCGGCCCGGAAATACAGTAAAATAAAGCTTGCTCCCCTAGGGCAGTCGTGCGACTCTGCGACCCTGCGACTGGGTAGACTCAGTCGGGTCCGGGCTTCATCAGGTGTCATGGTTGAGGAATCGGCAGTATAACAACACATGGCACAAGACAGGATGAAGATCATGGATATCTACGTTGGCAACCTCCCCTACGATGCGGTGGACGAAGACCTGCAGAACCTTTTCGGTGCGCACGGTACCGTCACCTCCGCCCGCGTGGTCATCGACAAGATGACGGGTCGCTCCAAGGGGTTTGGGTTTGTCGAAATGCCCGACCGCAACGAGGCCCAGAAGGCAATCGATGCGACCAACGGCGCCGACCTCATGGGTCGCCCGCTGCGCGTTAACGAGTCCCAGCCCAAGCCTCGCGAAGAGCGTCGCGGCGGTGGCGGATACGGTGGCGGTGGTGGCGGCGGCGGTCGCAACCGCTGGTAAGGCTTTCCCCTAAAGCTCTGCGAAGAGCCCGGCGTCCCCAGGACGCCGGGCTCTTTTGTTTTCACGATTGAACTTGCATTCATCCGTTAATTTCTAGACGATACGGCTCGAAGGCCATACCGCACCGCAACGAACCAGCGGAGCCTCGAAGATTCGCACTCCAACCTTTAATCCTGGGGGCAGGTGACATGGACGCGAAAAAAAGTATGAGCGATCTGCTGGCCGCATTTAGCGACCGCAACGTCTCCGACCTCATCCTCACCGCAGGTACGCCACCGCAGATCCGGGTGAACGGCATGCTACAGCCTCTGGGCAACCAGGCGCTAAATGGCGACGAAACCCGTCAGCTCGTCCACAGCTTCCTCACCCGCGAGCAAATTCAGCGGCTCGACGAGACGCGGCACCTCGACATGTCGCACCAGTTCCCCGGCCACGGTCGGTTCCGGATCAGCGCCTACTTCCAGCGGGACACGATAGGCTGCGCCTTCCGCATCATCGTCAGCAGCATACCCAGCTTCGAGGACCTGGGCCTGCCGCCCATCATCCGCGACCTCGCCCTCCGGCCCCACGGGCTCGTGCTCATCACCGGACCGGCCGGCAGCGGCAAGTCCACTACCCTCGCCGCGATGATCAACCACATCAACGAGCACCGGCACTACCACATCGTGTGCATCGAAGATCCCATCGAGTATCTCCACCGCCACGGGAAGAGCACCATCGCCCAGCGCGAGATCGGCGGCGACGCCCGCTCTTTCGCCGAAGCCCTCCGCAGCGTGTTCCGGCAGACTCCCGACGTCATCATGATCGGCGAGATGCGCGACCTGGAAACCATGCAGCTAGCGCTTACACTCGCCGAAACCGGCCATCTCATCCTCGCCACTCTCCATACCCAGGACACCAGCCACTCCATCAACCGCATCGTGGACTCCTTCCCCAGCAACCAGCAGCAGCAAGTCTATGTGCAGCTCTCGCTGGTTCTGCAGGGCGTCGTCTCTCAGCAGCTCATCATGACCCGCGACCGCAAGCGCCGCGTGCTCGCCTGCGAGATCCTCAACATGAATAACGCGGTGCGGAATCTCATCCGCGAAAACGAAATCCAGCAGATCTACTCCGTAATCCAAACCGGTCGGGCCGAGGGCATGATGACCATGAACGAATCGCTCCGCCAGCTCGTCGGGCTGGACCTGATCGATTCCGACTCCGCGCTGATGCGCTCCCCCCATCCGAAAGAACTCAAACGCATGCTCGAACACGTCGCCCGCTAGAGCAGGACCATCCCCCATGTTTGGAAAGCACGCCAGATCCACCCCCACCAAGCCGGAAACGCCGCCCGAGAACCGGACCGCTGCGACCACCCCGCACCCGGTGCCGAGCGAAACCTCGTTCGGCTTCTCGGAGAACCTCGGCGAGCTGCTCCGCCGGGCCGGCGTAGTGACCGGGGAGCAGATCCAGCAGGCGCTCGACATCCAGAAGCGCAGCGGGCAGCGGCTGGGCACCGTGCTGATCGACGAAGGCTTCACCACCGAGGAGGAAATCGCCCAGGCGCTGGCCGGCCAGCTCCACATCCCCTTCTTCGAGCTGGACGAGGACTTCCGGCTCTCCCGCGAAGAGGTGGAGCTTATTCCCGAGGCCATCGCCCGGCGGTTCAACCTCATCCCGGTGAAGCAGACCGATGAGCCTGTGCTGACCGTGGTGATGAGCGATCCCATCGACATCGAGGCGGTCAGCGCCGTGCGCTCGCTTACCAACCTCGAAGTGCACAAGGCGGTGAGCACGCCGGAACGCATCCGCCAGGCCATCGACAAGTTCTACCGCGAGGAAGCGCACATCGAGAGCAACATCCAGGACATCGTGAACCTGGAGGATACCGACGCCACCGCCGGCAGCGGCGGCGGCAGCGAGGCGGAACAGCTACGGGTCATGGCCAACGACGCCCCGGTGGTGCGCTACGTGAATCTGGTGCTCATGGAGGCCGTGCGCGACCGCGCGAGCGACATCCACTTCGAACCCGGCGAGCACAGCACATCGGTGAGGCTGCGTATCGACGGGCTCCTCCGCGAGAGCACACCCCCGCCCCACCGTATCTACCAGGCTATTGTCACCCGGCTGAAAATTCTTTCCAACATGGATATCGCCGAGCGGCGGCTTCCCCAGGATGGCCGGTTCAAGTTCCAGACCCAGGGCCGCGTCATCGATGTGCGCGTCAGCTCGCTTCCGCTCGCCTTCGGCGAAAAGGTCGTGCTCCGCATCCTCGACCGGTCCTCCATCCAGCTCAGCCTTGAATCGGTGGGTTTCAAAGGCCCCATGCTCGACCGCTTCAAGCGAGTCATCCGGCGGCCCCACGGCATCGTGCTGCTCACCGGTCCCACCGGCAGCGGAAAAACCACCACGCTCTACAGCGCGCTGAACTATCTGAAGTCGCCGACCAAGAACATCCAGACCGTCGAAGACCCGGTAGAGTACCTCCTCCCCGGCATCAACCAGATGCCCACCCGGTCGGCCATCGGCCTCACCTTCGCGAGTGCGCTGCGCTCGATCCTCCGCCAGGATCCCGACATCATCATGATCGGCGAAATCCGCGACGAGGATACCGCGCGCATCGCCATGCGCGCATCGCTCACCGGCCACCTGGTTTTCAGCACCCTGCACACCAACGACGCGGTATCGGCCTTCAGCCGCCTGCGCGACATCGGCATCGAGCCCTATCTCGTTTCCGCCACCATCAACCTCTCGATCGCCCAGCGCCTGGTCCGCACGGTGTGCGCCCGCTGCGCCAAACCGCACACCCTGCGCCCCGACGAGCTGGACTTGGTCGAGTCGCTTCGGACCACCGATGAACCCGCCAATTTCCGTTTCGGCGGGGGCTGCGAGGACTGCGGCAGCACCGGCTACCGTGGCCGTACCGCGATCATGGAGTTCCTCGAGGTCACCGACCCCATCCGCAGCGCGATTCTCCAGCGCGAGGGCGACCTGGTGATCAAGGGCATCGCCATCGAGCAGGGCATGACCCCGCTGGCCGCCGAAGGAATGAACAAGGTCCACCGCGGACTGACCACGCTGGAGGAAGTGCTGAGTGTGCTTCCTGAGGCCGACACCCTGGGCAAGGAGGATTGATGTGAGCACCTTCAACTATGTGGCGCGCGATGCGGAAGGCAAGGTCGTACGGGCCATGCTCGAGGCGCCTTCGCGCCATGAAGCCCTGCAGAGGCTTCGGGAGGCCCACCTCACGGTCGTCGATCTATTTTCGGCGGAGGAGGTACAGCCCTCGGCCACGCCAACCTCAGCCGGATCGGCGGCCCGGGGGCGCCGCCGCAAAGGTTCGGCGGGACATCTTTCCCGCACCGACCTGGCCGTCTTCTGCCGGCAGCTTGCCATCGCGGTGAATGCCGGGGTATCCATCCGCGAGGCGCTCGAATCGATCAACGAAGACGCCACCAACCCCCGCCTCAACCGGATGCTCGACGACGTAATCGCCCGCCTCCACGAAGGAGAGCCCCTCTCCCAGGCGCTTTCCGGGCACAGCGCCCAGCTTGGTCCGCTGTTCATCGCCCTCATCCGCGCCGCCGAGGAGGCGGGCAGCATGCCGCAAACCCTCAACCAGCTTTCCTACTATTTGGAACGCAGCGAGCGCCTCGCCCGCAAGATCCGCAGCATCACGGCCTACCCCATCTTCGTCGCCGGCTTCTTCCTGCTGGTGTGCGTGATCATGACCGTGTTCATCCTCCCGCAGTTCCAGGACATCTTCAGCGACTTCGAGTCGGAACTCCCGCCGCTGACCCTGCTCGTGTTCGGCATCAACACCTTCCTGCTCGACCATTACCTCTACATCCTTGGCGGAGCCGCGCTGGCCGGCATCGCATTCGCGCTGTGGCGCCGGACCCCCTCTGGCCGCATCGCCCTCGACCACCTCAAACTGCGCATCCCCTTCTTCGGGGACTGCATCCGTAAATACTCCGTCGCCCGCTTCAGCAGCAACCTCTCCATCATGCTCCAGGGCGGCGTCCCGGTGACCACGGCCCTGGAAATCACCGCCTCGGTCAGCGGCAACAAGATCATCGAGCAGGCGCTGACCCAGGCCAAGGAACGCATCCTCAACGGCATGGACATCTCCAGCAGCCTTGCCACCGACCGGGAAATCCCCCGCCTCGTGATCCGCATGATCAGCA
>CBFGVE010000130.1:0-6808 GCA_965651915.1 uncultured bacterium | reverse complement strand
ACCGGCACGATCCACACGATCATGGAGGTGGTGAGGGCAATGGCTACCAGCGTGACGATCGCCGGGTACATCATAGCCGAGACGACTTTGCGCTGCAGTCGGGTGGACGACTCGAGGTAGTTGGCGATACGGTTGGCGGTCTCGGCGAGCAGACCGCCGGTTTCACCCGCTTTCATGATGCTGACGTATAGTTCGTCGAAGATGTCGGGATAGGCCGCGATGGCCTCGGACAGCGCCGCGCCGCCTTCGATGCGGGTGCGGACCCCGGCGATCACCACCTTGAACTGCTTGTGGACGACCTGCTCCTCCAGGGCCACCAGGGCCTGCACCACGGGAAGGCCCGAGGAGAGCATCGCGGCGAGCTGGCGGGTGAAGGTGGGAAGCTCCTTGGACTTGATCTTCTTGGCACCGGGCACCTTGTTCTTGCGGCTGGCGCTTTTTGCCGGTTCGCGGGGCGCGTCTGCGTTGGGGAGGCTGGGCGGGGTAGATCGGTCTGCCATGGCGTTCCTTTCGGTGGGATCAGTGGCCGCTGGTGATGCGGATAACCTCTTCGATGGAGGTGATCCCGCTGGAGGCTTTGAAAAGTCCTACATCGCGCAGGGTCTTCATGCCGCTGCGCACCGCGATCTCGCGGATGTCGCTGGCGTTGGCGCTTTTCAAGGTCATCGCCCGGATCTCGTCGTTCATGAGTAGAATTTCCATGAGCGCACCCCGGCCCTTGTAGCCGAGCTGGTTGCATTTGGGGCAGCCCTTTTCCTTGAACAGGTTGGCGCCTTGAAGCACCTGGGGATCGATGTGGTTGTTCTTAAGCACTTCTAGGGGAAGCTCGCGGGGCTGGCGGCAGGCGGGGCAGAGTTTGCGGAAGAGGCGCTGCGCCTGGGCCATGACCAGTGAGGAGGCAATGAGGAAGGGCTCCACCCCCATGTAGCTGAGGCGGGCAATCGCGCCGGAGGCGTCGTTGGTGTGCAGGGTGCTGAGCACGAGGTGTCCGGTGAGCGCCGCCTGCACCGCGATGTTGGCGGTCTCGCTGTCGCGGATCTCACCGATCATGACCACGTCGGGGTCCTGGCGCAGAATGGAGCGCAGTCCCGCCGCGAAGGAGAGGCCCACGTCGGCGTTGGCCTGCACCTGGTTGATGCCCATGAGCTGGTATTCAACCGGGTCTTCGACGGTGATGATGTTGGTGTCCGGGGTGTTCAGCTCCTGCAGGGCGGAGTAGAGGGTGGTGGTCTTGCCGCTTCCGGTGGGGCCAGTTACTAGCAGCATCCCGTGGGGCTGGGACACGGCGAACTTGAGGTCCCGGTAGGCCCCCTCGTCGAGGCCCAGGTCGTCGAGGCTGCCGGCGAGTGCGGTCTTGTCGAGAATACGCATCACAATCTTTTCGCCGTGTACGGTGGGCAGCATGCTCACGCGGATGTCGGCATCTTTGCCGAGGGCCTTGATCTTGAAGCGCCCGTCCTGGGGGACGCGCCGTTCGGCGATGTCGAGGTTGGCCATGATCTTGAGACGGGAGATGAGCGCCGACTGCAGGTTCTTCGGAGGGCTGGGGCTTTCGTGCAAGATGCCGTCCACTCGGTAGCGCAGGCGGATCACCCGCTCCATAGGCTCGATGTGGATGTCGCTCGCCTTCTTGCGGATCGCCTCGACCATGATCGAGTTCACGATGCGCACCACCGGGGCGTCCTCCGCGCTTTCCAGCATCTCGTCGAGGCTGACCTCGGTCTGCTCCACCTTGCCCAGCTCGACCTCCTCGGCGTCGGAGACGTCTTTGAGAATGTCTTCCAGTCCCTGGGCGGAGTCGGTGGTGAATTTCTGGAGAATCTCCAGCACCTGGGTTTCGGGTGCCACGACAGGTATCACGGTCAGCCCGGTGAGCGTCTGCAGTTCGTCGAGCCCCATCACATCGAAGGGGTCGCCCTGGGCCACCGTCAGCAGATGGCCGTTCCGGGCGATGGGAATGGCCTGGTGCTGGAGCATGGACTCCTTAGGGAGCAGGTCGAGCAGGGTTTGGTCGATAGCGTAGCCGCTGAGATTAATCGGGGTCAGGTCGAGGTATTCCGCCAGGGCCAGGGCCACCGACTCGGGCGCGATCAGCTTCTCTTCGACCAGATACTTCTCCACCCGCAGGCCCCGCTGAGATGCGGTGGTCCAGGCGGACTCCAGGACTTGCGGCGTCACCAGGCCCTTACGAACAAGGATGTCTTCGATCTTCTGGTCCGATACCGATCTGCTCATCGTTTCTCCGCTTTCAATTCGCGCTACCTCGGGGGAGGGACTCCATCACCATACCCCACTCGCTGGATTCCGTTTGGCTGGGCGACTCGGCCCGGCCCTGCTGCGGGTGCGGGTTCCTATGCTCCAAGCAAATAAAGTGCCAGCATCCGCGGCAGGCGATTTATGGCTGGAAAGTCCTTGCCTGCTCTGACAGTATTTCCAAATGTTAAGAAATTGAAAGCTTCGCTTTGCTGAACAGGCGAATTATCTTGCGCGGGCCTTGACCGCGCGGGAGATTCCTACCGGTGGCATGCAAGCTGCTTAGTTTGGAGGGAACCTGCCGGTCTGTTCTGCCGCAGCGGAACGAGGAGTCGATGTTATGTGCGCCATTGGTAACAAATTTCAGGGCAATGAAACCGAAGTCTGGAACGCCATCGCGGCCTTCGAGGAGATTCTGGAAGCCATCCCCACCGACCGGGTTGCCCTGGAGACCCTGTTCGAGGCCTACACCATGCTGGGCGACCAGCCCAAGGCATTGGGCTATCTGCTCCGGCTGGGACAGGTGGTCCTTGAAGAGCGGGACAGCGAGGCCGCCGAAATGGTCCGCGAGCATCTCCTCGCCGAAGGAGCCGGCGATCTCGAATGCCAGGAGCTGGCCGACAAGCTGAGTGCCCTGAGCCCGGGCCACGCCTCCCAGCCGGCAGGGCATCCGGAGGAACCCCTCCCTTCGGGCTCGGCCGAACCCGCCATCAAGCCTGGCGACATCACGGCCGAAATGACCCTGGCCTGGAACCTCATGCAGGCCAAGAAGCTTAACCAGGACGACTATGCGCGGGTAGTCCGCGATCTTTCCGAAAGCGGAGCGCGCGTCACCAATGTGCCCGTGAGCGTGCTGCACGTGCTAGAGGATGCGGAGTTCAGGGGGGTGAACGACATCCTCGCCTGGTTGAGCCAGACCAATGGTCTGCCCCTCATCAACCTTTCCATGTTCGAAATCCCCCGCGCCGCCTATTCCCTGCTGGGCCAGGACTTCATGCTCCGGCACGGGGCCATCGTCTTCAGCGAAATGGGGCCAGACCTCCTCGTCGCCTTGCTCAACCCCTACCATGCCGAGCTGAAGCAGGCGATCGAGCGGGCGGTGGGCCGGACGTGTCATTTCTACCTAACCCGCGCTTCGGAATACGACGCCGCGCTGAACGCGATCCGCAAGGACGGCGGACTTCCCGACGCCCACAAGGTCGCGGCGGGATCGTAGGCTCCATCCCGCGACAAGCGGGACGGGGCGCTAGTCCAGGGGTTTTTCGTGGGCGTCGAGCATGCGCTGTAGGTGGGCGCGATGGGGGGTGGAGCGCTCCGCTCCGAGCGTTTCGAGCCGCTCGCCATAGGCCCGCCATTTCTGGCAGGCGTGCAGTATGGCTTGCTCGACCTCCCTCCACTCGCGGCGCAGGGCCTCCTCCCGGGGTGCCTCGCCGGACCGGCCCCGGCGGGCGAGGCCTAGGCATGCCAGGTCGGAAAAGACACGCACCAGTTCGGCACCGAGCTGCTGGGTCTCGGGATCGCGGCCCGCCGCCGCGCGGTTGGCTTCCCGGGCCGCGCCCTGCGCGAGCCACGCCACCCAGTCCTGGTCGGCCTGCGCCAGGGCCACATCCATAGAGACGGGCTGCGACGGCGTCCTGAGCAGGGCCCATTTCGGTTCGCTGAGCTGAGCCAGGGCGAGAAGTTTTTCCAGGGCGCCCGGGTCGGCGGTGCCCAGCTCGAACTCCGATTTCCGGTCTAGCCAGTCGGCGATCCACACGTCCCAGCGGGCCTCGAGGGTCAGCGGGTCATTCCACTGAGGATGTTCGCCCCGCGACCAGGTTTTAAGCAGCCCGGCCAGTCCCGCCGCATACGGCTCGCCGCTCCGCAGCCAGGCGATGGCGGCGGCGCACCAGCTTTTATCTCTCCACGGGCCGGATGGAAGCCGCCGCCAGGAGAGCACCTCGGCGAAGCGGGGGGACTGGATCGTCGTCCAATCCTCGGCCACCACGTTCCGGCTGGCGAAGCGGAGCGCGGGATCGGATTCCCGCACGATGCCCGCCGCGAACCAGTCGGGCACCTCGGGCGGGGCCGAAGGTTTTGGAGTGCTTAGGGTGTAGGCATAGCGGTTGGCGAGCAGCCAGGCCAAGCTCTCGAGGACTTCCTCGGCACCGATGCGTTCGGCATCGACGATGTCCATTTCCTGCACGAGCTGGCGGTGGCCTATGCCCTGGTTCAGCCGTACCTGCGGGGCCTCGCCGGGCGTGGCGGCGCGGGCCCGTATGCGTATGGGATTGTGCGGCTCGGCGGGAAGCGGGGATCCCACGAGGCGGGCCAGCGCGCTGGAAAGATCTTCTCCCCGGGTGATGAGCTGCATGGCGAATTCAGGGGGGAAGCCGAAGGTCGCCAGCAGGTGGCTCGTGCTGAACCGGGCGCGAAGCTGCGGCTCCTGCGGAGGAAGCCTTGCCGGATCTGCCGGGTCGAGGCGCATCAGTTCCTCCACGGAAGGAGGCTGGGGATCTGCCGGACAAGGCGCGGCGAGCCCGCTCGCGAATACCAGCGCGGCTAGCAGCGCCCCCCTGCGGAAGCCGCACTCAGGCTCGGCTGTCGAGGATGAGAGTGACGGGGCCATCGTTCTCCAATTCTACCCGCATGGTTTCCTGGAACCGGCCGGTTTCTACGGCGTGTCCCAGTGCGCGGAGGCGCGCGGTAAACTCTTCGTAGAGCTGTCGGGCGACCCCCGGCTCCGCCGCTTCGCTGAATCCGGGGCGGTTCCCCTTCCGGCAATCGGCAAAAAGAGTGAACTGGCTGACCACCAGGAAGGCGCCTCCGACATCGGCGGCGGATCGATTCATGCGCCCCTGGTCGTCGTCGAAAATCCGCAGGCGGGAAATCTTGCCGGCCATCCAGTCGAGATCAGATTCGCCATCACCGTGTCCCAGGCCGAGGAGCACGAGCATGCCGCAGCCGATGCGTCCCACGCAGGTGTCGTCCACATGCACGGCGGCGGAACGCACGCGCTGGAGGACGGCCCGCATTCTACTCGCCCATATGGGAAATTCGGAGGGTGTCGAGGCGGTTGAGCGCGGCAGCAATTTCGTAGCGGCGGGGACGGGCCAGATCGCCGCGGAGATCGCGGGTCAGGCATTCTAGGCCGTCTGTGCTGAGGTCGCGGTCCACCAGGTCGAGCACCTCGCGCATCGGCCGTCCTTCGTCGAGATAGTGCAGCTTGGCATAGTATAGAATGCGCCCGATGGTCTCGGTCTGGTGGATGTCGGCGAGCTGGGTGATGGCATGGAGGTCGATGGTAGAGGATCCGAACTCGAGCAGATCTTCGGCGATGGCGCTCACGTGCTGGTCCTCGCGGCCCAGCGTGGGGTCAATGCTGCTGGCCACAATCCAGCGGGAACGTTCGACAAGCGCGGCCATGTCGGCCACCGGCTGGGCGGCTCCCGCCTGGTCTACGGCCAGCTCGCGGGCCTGCTCGGTGATGTCGTAGACCTTGAAGCCATCGATGCGGAGGATGAGGTCGGCCACGGGGATGAACTCCGAGACGCAGGTGGAGCCCCCGATCACGATGGAGATGCCCAGTTCGTCGGCGAGCTGGCGGGCACGGGCCGAAAGCGGGGAGATGCGCTGCTCGGCGCCGGGCAGGAGGCCCGCCAGCCGCGAGTCGCGGGAGAGGAAGGAGGGGGAGGAGCTGCCCTCGTCGAAAATCAGCACGCGGGCGCCCACCTCCATGGCCTCCACGGCGGTCGCGGCCTGGGCGGTACACGGATCGGCGGTCTCGGCAGTGAACTGGGTGGGGTCGGAGCCGTCGGGCAGGCTCGAAACAAAGGCGCTAAGATCCACCCGCTGGATGCTGCGGCCGGATTCGGCCGCGATCTGGACGGCGTCGGGAACGGTGACAACCAGCTCCCGTCCATCTCCGGGTATATGGTTGTAGATGCCATGGCCGATGGCGTTGAGCAGCTCGATGCGGCCCGAATAGGCGTCGCCCAGCACTAGGGTGATACCCTGGGGAATGCCGAGCCCGTGTATGGTCCCGCGGTTTGGCGTCTCCACGTCCTGGCCCAGCGGTTCGGTGAGTTCGATTGGGGCGAAGTTCGCGTAGTTGGGCTGGTCGCTGCCGGGCAGGCGGGCGAGCATGGCCCCTTCGGCAATGAAGCTGATGAGCCCGCGGGTGGGCAGCACGTGGCGGATCTGGTCGGCGTCCTCCATGAGATCGACGGCGGCATCCAGCTCGGCGGTGTTCAGGTTGCAGTGGATTAGGGCGGCATTGACGAGGCTGGGAAGATCCTCGAAGAAGATGTCCTGGGCGGCCTCGGACGAGATGAGCCCATCGACAAGGGGCAGGCGCACACCGAGGCGGGCCTCGATGTACTCGTCGGTGACGATGAGCGAGCTGCGGGGAAGAATCTTCTGGCCGGGCACCGCGATGGAAATCCATCGGCGGCTAATGCCATGCCGGTCGTAGCGGGCGAGCGCGTCGATGCCGTCGGCCACGCGGCGGGTGAGGAAGTCCTCCAGCGCGGTGCGCCGCACCGGCGTGTTGAAGAGGTGAGGGGGGAAGCCGGCT
>CBFGVE010000129.1:0-6822 GCA_965651915.1 uncultured bacterium | reverse complement strand
CGCAGGCGGCGTCCAGGCCTGCGACCCCCACTGCGAAGGTTCGGGCCCGCTGCGCCCCAACGAGCTGATCATCGTCGATATCTTCCCGCGCATGCGGGACAGCGGCTACTTTGGCGACATGACCCGGACCTACCTGAAGGGCCAGGCCAGCGATGACCAATGCAAACTGGTCTCCACCGTCCGCGCGGCCCAGCGTCTCGCCTTGGCCAGCATACGGGCTGGGGTTGCCGGACGCAGTGTGTACCAGAAGGTTCAGAACTGTTTCGAGAAGCAGGGCTACCGGACCTACGCCGAGGACGGCGTATACAAGGGCTTCTTCCACGGACTAGGCCACGGGCTAGGGCTTGAAGTCCACGAGGCTCCGTCGATGAGCCGGAGACCGGGACGCCTACGAGCCGGGCACGTCGTCACCGTCGAGCCGGGACTCTATTACCCCGAAATAGGCGGCTGCCGCATCGAAGATGTAGTCCTGGTCGAGAAGGGTGGATGCAAGATGCTCTCCCGGCATCCCTACCACTGGATCATCCCCTGATGCGCCAAGCACTGTTGGTCGTCGCCTCCGGCATGGCGAAGCCGTGCGTGCTAGACCATATCCGGACGCAGGAAAACAGCACCCAGGGGCGGCAGCGTTAGCACAAGGGAGTGGGTCATGGTCTGCCAGGGGGTGGGTTCGGCGCGCAGGCCTCCCCGGTTGCCCACGTCCTTGCCGGCGTAGATGCGGGCGTCGGAGTTGAACACCTCGGTATAGTGCCCGCCCATGGGACAACCGACGCGGTATCCCTGGCGCGAAACCGGGGTGAAGTTGAAAACGCACAGTAGCACGTCGCCCGGCTTGTCGCCCTGGCGGAGGAAGCTCACCACGCTCTGCTCGGTGTCGTGGAAGTCCACCCACTGGAAGCCATCCCAGGAGTAGTCGCGGTCGTGCAGGGCGGCGTAGTCGCGGGTGAGCCGGTTGAGATCGCCCACCAGGCGGCGCAGCCCGTCGTGCGACTCCCACTTAAGTAGATGCCATTCGAGGCTGCTGTAGCAGTCCCATTCGCGCCACTGGCCGAACTCGCAGCCCATGAAGAGTAGCTTCTTGCCCGGATGCGCATACATGTAGGCGTAGAGCAGGCGGAGGTTGGCGAACTTCTGCCAGAGGTCGCCCGGCACCTTGTCGAGCATCGAACGCTTGCCGTGGACGACTTCATCGTGGCTGAAAGGCAGGATGAAATTCTCGGTGAAGGCGTAGAGCAGGGAGAAGGTGATGTTGTTGTGGCTGTACTTGCGGTAGACCGGATCCTGGGAGATGTACTGGAGGGTGTCGTGCATCCAGCCCATGTTCCATTTGAGGTCGAAGCCGAGTCCGCCGAGATAGGTCGGACGCGACACCATCGGCCAGGCGGTGCTTTCCTCGGCGAAGGTCAGGAAGCCGGGAAACTCCTTGTGGATCACATCGTTGAAGCGCTTTAGGAAATCCACCGCCTCGAGATTTTCGCGGCCGCCGAACTGGTTGGGGATCCATTCGCCGTCGTTGCGCGAATAGTCCCGGTAGAGCATGCTCGCGACGGCATCGACGCGGATGCCGTCGATATGGAAAACTTCGGCCCAGTAGACCGCGCTGCTGAGCAGGAAGCTCCGCACCTCGTGGCGCCCGTAGTTGAAAATCAGGGTGCCCCAGTCCTTGTGCTCGCCCTCGCGCGGGTCGGAGTGCTCGTAGAGGTGGGTTCCGTCAAAGTACCCGAGTCCGTGTCCGTCCTTGGGAAAGTGAGCGGGAACCCAGTCGAGGATGACGCCGACGCCTGCGGCATGGGCGCGGTCGATCAGGTACTTCAGGTCGTCGGGACTGCCGAAGCGGGAAGTCGGACAGAAATAGCCGATGGTCTGGTAGCCCCAGGAGCCATCGAAAGGGTGCTCGGTGACCGGCAGTAGCTCGATATGGGTGAAACCCATTTCCACCACGTAGTCGACAAGTTCCTCGGCCAGTTCGCGGTAGTTGAGCCAGCGGTCGTTTTCCTCTGGGCGGCGGCGCCAGGAACCCAGATGCACCTCGTAAACATTGACCGGCTCTTTCGCCCAGTTGGTATCGGCGCGCCGGTTCATCCACTCCCCGTCCTGCCACGCGTAGGCATGGTTGTCCCACACGACCGAAGCGGTACGGGGCCGAAGTTCCGAGGCGAAGGCGTAGGGATCGGCCTTGTCGGCGAGGAATCCGTGGTGTCCCTTGACCTCAAACTTGTAGAGGTCGCCCGGCTTTAGGGCGGGGATGAAGATTTCCCACAGGCCCGAAGGCCCACGGCTCTGCATCGGGTGCTGCCGTCCATCCCAGCGGTTGAACCAGCCGACCACGCTGACGCGGATGGCATTGGGTGCCCAGACGGCGAAGTGGACACCCTCGACGCCCTCGAGCACCATGGGGTGGGCCCCCATCTTTTCGAACGTCCGGTAGTGGGTGCCCTCGCCGTGGAGATAGAGGTCGAAATCGGAAATGACTAGGGGGAAGCGGTAGGGGTCGTCCAGCTCCCAAACGTGGCCATCGAACCCGGTCATGCGGAAGCGGTATGAAAAAGGCTCCGCATCGGGAAGAACAGCCTCGAATAGTCCGTCGCCGTGAATGCGGCGCATCGGGAGAGCGCGGTCGTTGTCGTCGTCGAGCAGCTCGACCTTCTCGGCAAAGAGCTGGAGGGCCCGGATCACGACACCCTTGCCGCTGGGACCCGGATGGAGGCCAAGCACATCATAGGGCGAGCCGTGGCAGCCGTGGACCAGCGCCTCCATGGTATTCTTGTCGAGCTTCGGCATGTGAATCCCTCCGTGCGCGGGTGCGCGATGGTTAAAACGCTTTGACTGTAGCCGTCGGCCTGCCTAGAGGCAAGGGAGGAATACAACCGCCCTGCCCCCCTCCGGCCTCGCCCCGGTTTCAACCCTGATTGCGACACCCCCACCCTACCATCCCGGCGCTTGCCTGCATTACTGTAATTATGTACAGTCCTATCAGACCATGCAGAACATCCCTCCATCCCCCTCCCCGGTCGTCCTCCACTGCCACAGCGCCTACTCCTTTCTCGACTCCACCCTGTCTATTCCTCGGCTTATCGAGCTAGCCTTGCGCCGGGGGGTCTCCTCGCTGGCGCTGACCGACCTTGGCAACCTCCATGGCGCGGTCCCCTTCCTGCTGGCCGGTCGCACCGCCGGGCTCCGGCCCATCCTCGGCGCCGAAATCCGGCTCGACGGCCAACCGCTGCTGCTCTATCCGGAAAACCGCCAGGGCTTCGCCAGCCTCTGCCGCATGCTGAGCGCCTGCGGACGAAAGGACCCCTTGGGAGGCCGGCGGACTCCAGCCTTCCGCCACGACCGCTTCGTTTTCGACACCGCCGGACTCGTGGCCGTCGGAGCACGGGCCGAATGGGCCGACCGATTTCCCAAGGCCTTCTACCTCGGCACCGACCGCCGCAGCCAACTCGAAGCCCTTCAGGCGAATGCCCGATATCCCGTTGCCCTCGTTCCCGGCATCCACTACGCCGAACCCGGGGACCGCGGCCTCTACGACATCCTCCAAAGCATGCGCACCCTCACCCGGCTCGACCAGATCCATCCGGAAAAGCGCCGGGGCCGCGCCCTGCACTTTCCACATCCACACGAGTGGCGGGAGCGTTTCGGTCCCGGTGCCGCGCGGGCGCTGGCAGTGAACCGCGAGATCGCCGAGCGATGCCGCTTCGACTTCAACTACGGCAGCCTCCAGTTTCCCGCCTTCCATCCGCCCGATGGGTCGGCCCCGCGCGAATTTCTCCGCCGCCGAGTCCTCGACGGCCTGCGGGAACGCTACGGCGCCGACGCCTCGTCGGTGCGGCCCCAGGTCGAGACCGAACTCGCTATCATCCATGAAGTCGGCTACGAGGACTATTTCCTCATAGTTTGGGACATCCTCCAGGAATGCCGACGCCGGGGCATCGCCTGGATCACCCGGGGGAGCGCGGCCGATTCGCTCGTTTGCTACGCCTTAGGCATCAGCAACGTATGTCCCGTTCGATTCGACCTCTACTTCCGCCGATTCCTCAACCGCGAGCGCATGCGCATGCGCAAGCTGCCGGATATCGACATGGACTTTCCCCATGACCGCAAGGACGACGTGCTCGACCTGATCTTCGCGAAGTATGGACCCGACCACGCCGCCATCGTCGGGGGCTTCTCCACCTTCCAGGCCCGCAGTGCCCTCACGGGCATCGCCAAGGTGCTCGGGCTTTCCGAACAGCAGCTCCGCCCACTCACCGCGAGGCTCCCCGCCTACACCTCGGCCTCGGCACTGGAGCGGCGCATCGAGGAATCGGTGGAATGCACCGATCTCCGAGGAATCGAAGAACCTTACGCGACGGCCATCCGGCTTGCCCACCGCTTGGACGGACTGCCCATCCACCCCAAGATGCACCCCTGCGGCGTGGTGCTTTCCCGCGACCCGATCCTCAGCCTCACCCCCTGCTTCACTGCCGCCAAGGGCTATCCCACCACCCACTTCGACATGGACGCCGTCGAGGCCATCGGACTGGTGAAGATGGACATCCTCGCTCAGGGTGGGCTGGCGGTGATTCGCGATGTCGAGGCAGGCCTGGCCGAGCGCCGCAGCGATCCGCAGCCGCCTCCCGTCCAGGACTGCGGGGCTGGCAACGAATTCGCCGACCCCGCCGTATGGGATCTCATCGCCAGCGGACAGGCCCGGGCGGTACACCACATCGAAAGCCCCGCCATGCTCAGCCTATGCCGCATGTGCAACGTGCGCGACATCGACACCCTCATCGCCATCGTCAGCGTCATCCGGCCCGGCGCCGCCAACCAGCATAAGAAGCAGTCCTTCGCCCGCCGCTATCAGGGGCGGGAGCCTTGGACTCTCCCCCACCCCAGCCTGGCCGGATGTCTTTCCGGGACCTACGGGCTGATCATCTACGAGGAGCAGGTGCTCCAGATCTGCGAGGCCTTCGCCGGCATTCCTCCCGGCGAAGGCGATACCCTCCGCCGCGCCCTGGTCAAGCAGCGGGAGGCCGACATCGAGGCTTTCGGATGCCGCTTCGCCGAGGCGGCGCTGGCCATGAACCGCAAACCCTTCGACATCGAGGAAGTTTGGACGCTGCTGCGCGGGTTCAGCGGCTACGCTTTCTGCAAGGCCCACAGCACCGCCTACGGCGTAGAGGCCTACGAGTCAGCCCGCCTCAAGCTCTCTCACCCCGCCGGCTACATGGCCGCCGTACTCAGCAACGGAAAGGGATTCTACAGCCCGCTGGTCTACGTTCTCGAATGCCACCGCCTCGGCATTCCGCTGCTGCCGCCTCGCGTGAACGACCCCGGCCCAGCCTTCGCCGTTCGCAACGGCGCCATCCGCGTCCCCGCCCTGCGTATTCTCGGGCTCGGTGAAACCACCTCAGCGCGCTGGATAAAGGCCCGAAGGCAGGCCCCCTTCGCCGATCTCGACGACTTCCTCCGGCGGGCTCGGCCCGAGCCCGAGGAAGCCATGGCCCTGCTGCGCGCGGGAGCCCTCGACGAATTTGGCCCAGCCCGCACCGCACTTTTCTGGCAGCTTCAGCGTCGGCTAAAAATCCTCGAAGGCGAAGGCAATCCCGACCAGCTCGGACTTCCTCTCGACACGCCTCCCCCGGACAGATCAACAAAGGCTTCTTCCGAGCCCCCTCCCACCCCGCTCGACGAGCCCAGCCTCCGGGACCGGCTCGCGGCGGAGATGGATTTGTTCGGGTTTACCGTGAGCGCCCACCCGCTGGACCTCTACGACGGAATCCACTGGTCGAGCTACTGCGCGATCGCAGACCTCCACCGCCATCTGAGCCGTCGGGTGGTCTGCTGCGGACTTGTCATCGAGACCCGTATCGCGGTCCAGTCCACCGGCGAGCCAATGAAATTTCTGTCCATCGCCGACCGCAGCGGCATCATCGAAACCGAGCTGTTCGCCGACACCTACCGCCGCCACGGACTGGCCACCGTGCGCTACCCGGTACTGGAGGTTGAGGCTACCGTAGAGCCTTTTGAAAACGGGCGGGGCTACACCCTTCGCGTCCACCGCGCAGGCGAACCCCGAAATCTCGGACATCAATCGACAGGGCGAGCTACCCGCCTCTTGCCCGCTTCGGCGAAATAGATTCCACGATGGGCCGGTCTGGGCTACGGGGCGGAACCGGGGGTGAAACGTCTGCCCGGAACGCCATGCGTCATGTCAGGCACAGGATCGCGGAGGCTGGTGGGCGAGGCGGGACTCGAACCCGCACACCTTTCGGCACAGGAACCTAAATCCTGCGTGTCTGCCAATTTCACCACTCGCCCGGGAGGGTTTCGCGACCTGGTCGCGTTTCAGCGCAGGCACTATTCCCACATCGGGTACCGGAATGACAAGCCTCATTTCACCGGAGGCCCTACCGGCGCAGCCACCAGCCGGAGGTGGCGATGATGAAGCTGAGCCCAGCCCCGATAACGGTGAGGGTGATGCTTACGCTCATGGCAGTGCGGGCACCAGGATCGCTGCGATCGAGGTAGAAGAAGTAGGAGGCTGCCCCACCAAGGAACACAAAGGCGAAAAAAAGCTTCCAAAGCCAGGCGGTTGGACGGTGCGGTTTATGCATACCGCCTTAATCTACTCTATCGCCGGCCAAAAGAAAAGGGTTTACCCGCCTCAGCACCTCGGCGGGAATCCAGCCGCGGCGCCTTTCGGACTCTACTTCAACCCAGCTTCCCTGCCGCTGACGTTCGCGCAAGATCGAACCGGCCGGCACCTGGTAGTGCGCCGGAGCATCGTCGAGCGGAGCGAACCTCGCCGGAATCTCGCCATCTAGCAGCACCACCTCAGGA
>CBFGVE010000128.1:0-6844 GCA_965651915.1 uncultured bacterium | reverse complement strand
GGCGGCTCACGGTTCCCAAAACGAGCGGGCCTTGCCGAGGCTGGTGGATCTGGGGGCGGGAAAGTGCATCCCCTGCAAGGCGATGGCGCCCATCCTCGACGAGTTGCGCGACACCTATGCGGGCCGCATGGAGGTTGTGTTCATCGATGTGTGGGAGAACCCCGAGGAAGGGCGCCGCTACGGCGTCAAGCTAATCCCCACCCAGGTGTTCTTCGATGCCGAGGGCCGCGAACTCTATCGTCACGAAGGCTTCATGGGACGCGACGACATCCTCGCCGCCTGGAGGAATCTCGGGCTGGACTTTGAAGTGCCCGCCTCGCCAGGGACCTAGCATGGAACAGCTTTTTACCACGCTCTCCAATGCGGTCGAAGGTTCTGCCGGCCCCGCGTTGACTGCATCCTTCATCTGGGGCGTGCTCAGCATTCTGCTTAGCCCCTGCCACCTCGCCAGCATCCCGCTGATTGTTGGGTTCATTGATCGCCAGGGAGAAATGTCCACCCGCCGGGCGTTCACCATCTCGCTGGTGTTCTCCATCGGCATTCTCATCACCATCGCGCTGATTGGGGCGGTCACGGCGGTGGCCGGACGTATGCTGGGGGATGTCGGACGTTGGGGCAACTTCGGGGTTGCAGCGATCTTCCTGGTGGTAGGCCTCTACCTGCTCGATGTCGTGAAGCTCCCGCTGCCGGGCGCAGCCCAGCCGGGCATGAGCAAAAAGGGCGTGCTCGCCGCGTTCGTTCTCGGCCTGGTCTTTGGGGTTGCGCTCGGCCCCTGCACCTTCGCCTACATGGCCCCCATGCTGGGGGTCGCGTTCAAGCTGGCCGCGACCGATCTGGCCTACGGGATTCTGCTGCTCGCGGTGTATGGGATCGGCCATTGCTCGGTGATCGTGCTCGCCGGCACCTTCGCCGAGGTAGTCGAGCGCTACCTCCAATGGAACGAGCGGTCCCGCGGCGCGGTCATCCTGCGGAAAATCTGCGGGATCCTAGTAATCCTCGGCGGGCTATGGCTGATCTATACCGCGCCGTGAGCGATACCTCAGATGTCCAATTGGATCGAAATGGCTCGGGCAACCGCGTCCATGTCCGTGTGCGAGAGTACTCCGGCTATATTGACTAAGCGTTCCTTGCTGACTGTCGTCAGTTGGTCTGCCATAGCCTTGGATTGTCTTCCACGAAAGCATACGTAGGCTTCGCTCGGATAGAGTTTTCCGGTGGAGCTGGTAAGAGGCACTACTTGAACGCGATTCAAGAATTGGTTAGCGGCATCGTTGCTGACGATTACGGCCGGGCGCTGTTTGCGTATCTCCCCGCCGATTGAGGGATCGAAGTTGACCCACCAGACTTCAGCTCTCTTCATCATGGATGTCCCCGCAGGTGGATTCTGCCCACTCCAAGGCCTGAGATTCCCGCACGCAGTCCTTAGCCATGGCGCGGTAGCCGTCGTACAAGTCTTGCTTGAGCACATGCGGTCGCACCAGGTCTTCCACGAAGTGGCTGATTTTGCCCGGGCCGACGACGCGGCGCAGTCCGTCGTATACCTCTTCGTCGATAGTAAGCGTCAGCTTTTTCTGCATCACCCACCAAACCTTTCACTTGGCACGTATTCTACACGTGGGGGCGGGCTTGAGTCAAGCCCGCTTCTCTTTGTGGCCAGACCGGACAAGCATACCGAAATGCTGGCGATGATGCAGATGTTCAGGCGTGCTGTGGCACGCGTGGCGAGGCCCCGCTGACCATGTGCTTGGTTTGACCGGATTGACGAGGTGGGATGATCGTTAGCCGCACTCGGGACAGTTGGACGCTGTTCGGGGGGTGCAGTCGATCACCCGGCCGCGGCGGTCGTAGTCGAAGGAGCAGCAGGCGATCAGGCTCTGCTTGAGCTGGCGGCGGCCGCGCTGGATGCGCGACTTGGCCCCCGAGAGCGATAGCCCGAGCCGTTCGGCGACCGCCCGCTGCTCCAGTCCCTCCAGATCGGCGAGAACCACCGCTTCGCGGTAGGGCTCGGGCAGCTCGTCGACCATGCGCCGGAACGCGGCGCGCAGTGCTTCGAGTTCGCCGCCAGTCTCCGGCTCGTCGGCGGACAGGTCGTCGGGCAGCTCGACCAGCGGCTTGCGGGTCCGGTAGTGGTCAATCACCGCATTGCGGGCGCTGCGGAAGAGCCAGGCTTCGATGTCGCCAATCCCGCCGTTCCCGGCCAGTCGCTTCTGTAGCCTCAGCAGGACATCCTGCCGGATGTCCTGTGCGGTTGCGTCGTCGCCGACCCGGCGGCGGATAAAGCGGTCCAGCCGGACGGAGAAGGTCTGCCACGGATTTTCCTCGCCTGCTTTCATACGCGCTCGGAGGGCTTGCGGGCCTCGATCGAGGCCGATGTGATGAAGTCTGCCACATTCTGGCCAGAAAACCAACCGCCTACGATCTCGCGGCCATTTTCCTTGTCGGCGATGCGGATATCCACGAAGCCCGCTTCCGCGAGCATGCGGCGAAGCTCCTCGGTCGTCGAGGCACCTGCCACGCACCCGGTGTAGAGCGCCCAGTCCTCTCTCAGCGCGTCAGGAAGCGGGGCGAGCGCAACCACGTCGGACACCGCCAGGTGGCCACCGGGCTTGAGGACGCGGAAGGCCTCCGCAAAAACCCGGTCCTTGCTGGGCGAAAGATTGATCACGCAGTTGGAGATGATCACGTCCACGGCTGCGTTGGGAAGCGGAAGCGCCTCGATCTCCCCGAGGCGGAATTCCACATTCCGGACCGACGAGCGCTCCGCATTCTCCCGCGCCTTCGCGAGCATTTCCGGCGTCATGTCCACGCCGATGACCCGTCCGGTCGGCCCCACGGCCTCGGCCGCCAGAAAGGCGTCGAAGCCTGCGCCGCTACCCAGGTCCAGCACCGTATCGCCGGGGCGGAGTCCAGCGATCGCCCGGGGATTTCCACAGCCCAGCCCGAGATTGGCGCCCTCAGGAACCTGGCCCAGGTCCTCCTCGCTGTAGCCCAGTTCCAGCGTGGCCTTCCGGGCGTCGTGCACCCCGGGCGTGCAGCAGGAACCCGATGTGCTGCATCCGGTGCCGCAGCCTCCGCCTGCGGTGGCAATCTGGCCGTAGCGCTTTCTCACCTCGTGTCGAATAGCTTCGGGGCTCGGTTCGGTCGCGTTCATGTGCTTTCTCCTGTGGTGGTTTAGTTGTTTGGCCTGCCATGGCCTCAACCATGCAGACGAGGGAGCCCGTTAAAAGACGCACACTTTTTCCGCAGTCAAAATGAAACAAATCACGGGCTGACCCCTATTTTGTTGCAGATTCAAGAGCGGACCCTCGCTGCGATTTTTTCCCATGCTTGACATCTTGACGTGGCTACCCTATATTTCGTCACATAACGAAATATAGGATTGACCCCATGAGAACCACCACACGCCTTTTTGCCGCGCTTTCCGATGAGACCCGTCTGCGCCTGCTGATGGCGCTGCGCCGGGGGGAGCTGTGCGTCTGCCAGCTTGTGGCGCTGCTCGAGCTGGCGCCGTCCACGATCTCAAAGCACCTCTCCCTCCTCCGCGACGCCGGATTGGTCGAGGCCCGCAAGGACGGGCGCTGGGTCCACTACCGGCTGGCCAGCGATCCCGCACTTCCAATCCTTGGACCCGGCGCCCCGGAAATCTTCCAATCCTTGGAATCCAACCCGGCGATCCGCGCCGACGACCGCAAGCTGAAAGCCATCTGCCGCGAGAACATGGACGACCTCTGCCGTCGGCTCGCCCAACGCTAGAATCAAGGAGCCTGCCATGAAAACCCTCTACGTATACGATCCACCAATGTGCTGCTCCAGTGGCGTGTGTGGCCCTTCGGTGGACACCCGCCTGCTGAAGTTCAACGCCGCGCTAAAGGCGCTGAAGGCCCGGGGCATTGCGGTGCAGCGCTACAATGCGGCGCAGGACCACGCGGCCTTCGCAGCAAGCTCCACCGTCACCCAGGCGATCGAGCGGGGGGGCATGGAGTGCCTTCCACTGATACTGCTCGATGGCGACATCGTCAGCCGCGGCGTCTATCCCGCCGAGGCGGCGCTGCTTCGGCTGCTCGGATTGGAACCGGCCCCCGCTGTCGGAGGCGAGGCGTGATGCAGGCATCGCTCGAACTGGATCGCTTTCTCGGCGAGGCCCCCCGCTTTCTGTTCTTCACCGGCAAGGGCGGGGTGGGGAAAACCTCGCTGTCTTGCGCCACCGCGCTGGCCTTGGCTCGCCGGGGGCGCAGGGTGCTGCTCATCAGCACCGATCCCGCCTCCAACCTCAACGAGGTGCTCGAAACCCGGCTTGGAGCGCGACCGGTCCGCGTTGCCGGGGATTCCGGGCTGTGGGCAGTGAACATCGATCCCGAATCCGCCGCCCGGGAGTACCGCGAGCGGCTGCTGGCCCCTTACCGCGAAACCCTGCCCGCCGCTATGCTCGCGGGTATCGAGGAGCAGCTCTCCGGCGCGTGTACGACGGAGATTGCCGCGTTCAACGAGTTCGCGAGCTATCTCGGCGATGCCTCGGCCACCGAGGCGTTCGACCATGTGGTGTTCGACACCGCGCCTACCGGCCACACGCTTCGACTCCTCCAGCTTCCCGCAGCGTGGCATCAGTTCATCGATTCGAATGCCGGGGGGGCTTCCTGCCTGGGGCCGCTGACGGGCCTGGCCGGGCAGAAGGAGCTTTACCGCCTTACGCTGGAGGCGCTGCGCAGCGCGGAGCGTACGCAGTTGGTGCTGGTGAGCCGCCCCGAGCCGTCCTCGCTGGCCGAGGCAGAGCGCACCCGCGCCGAACTTGCCGCCCAGGGGCTTTCGCGAATTGCCCTGTTCATTAACGGCGTCCATCCCGGCGGCAGTGGCGACGAGATCGCGTGCGCGATGGTGGAGCGTCAGCAGGCAGCGCTCGCGGGCATGGCCGGGGGGCTGCGCGCGCTGCCCACCAGCTTGTTCCGGCTGCAGGCGTTCAATATCACCGGGCGCCCTGCCCTCGAATCGCTGTTCGCTCCCTCGCCGCTATTGGCGGGAAATGCCCTCCCGGAGGCTGAATCCTTCGCGGCCCTTCCCGGGCTGGGCTCGCTAGTGGACGACATCGAGCGCGGCGGCCCCGGTGTCATTCTGGCCATGGGCAAGGGCGGGGTAGGCAAGACGACCATCGCCTCGGCGATCGCGGTGGAGCTGGCCCGTCGCGGACACTCCGTACAGCTTTCCACCACCGACCCCGCGGCCCATCTCGACTCTCGACTTGCCGAGTCCGTGCCTGGACTGGTGGTCAGCCGGATCGATCCCGCCGCCGAAACCCGGGCCTATGCCGCCGACGTACTCGCCACGGCGGGCGAGGGGCTGGACGACGAGGACCGCAGGCTGCTTGAGGAGGATCTGCGCTCGCCCTGTACCGGGGAGATCGCGGTTTTCCGGGCCTTTGCGGCCCAGGTCGACCGAGGCCGCGAGCAGTTTGTCGTGCTCGATACCGCGCCTACCGGTCATACCCTGCTGCTGCTCGATGCGACCGAGGCGTACCACCGCGAGGTCATGCGCAGCCAGAGCGAACTGCCCGAGGCGGTTCGCCAGCTCCTACCCCGCCTCCGCGATCCCGCGTTCAGCCGGGTGCTCATCGTCGCCCTGCCTGAATTCACGCCGGTGCACGAGGCCGCGACCCTGCAGGGGGACCTGCGCCGGGCGGGGATCGAGCCCTATGCCTGGGTCGTTAACCAGTCTTTGACACCGCTTGCCCCGTCCGACCCGCTGCTGGCCGCGCGCCGCCTCGCCGAGGCGACTCACCTTGAGCAGGTTGCCCGAGTGTCCACCCGCGCTGTGCTGATCCCTTGGCAGCGCGGAGTGATCGACGGTGCGGAGGCTCTTTGCCAACTCGTCCAACCCAACCTGGAGTGTGTTCCTTGAAAAAATTAGCAGTTCTGTTCTTGTGTACCGGAAATTCCTGCCGCAGCCAGATGGCTGAGGGCTGGGCGCGTGCGCTCAAGGGCGACGTGATCGAGGCCTATTCGGCGGGCATCGAGACCCACGGCATGAACCCCAACGCGGTGCGGGTGATGGCCGATGCGGGGGTGGACATCACCGGCCAGTATTCGAAGAAGGTGGACGAACTCAAGGATGTGGACCTCGACGTGGTGGTCACGGTCTGCGGCCACGCCGACGAAACCTGTCCGGCCTGGCTAGGGAGCAAAGCCCGGGTGGTGCATGTGGGATTCGACGATCCGCCCAAGCTCGCCCGCGAGGCGAAGACCGAGGAAGAGGCCCTGGAACACTACCGCCGGGTGCGCGACGAAATCCGCGCCTTTGTGGCCGGCTTGCCTGAAAACATTAAGGGGTAATGCAGGAGCGGGCATCCGTGGGGTTTTCATTTCCCTGCGGCGGTTTTGACTGACCCATTCAATACGAGGCGTGTATGAGCGAGTGTTCCAGTGACCGGAAAATGTCGAGCGTGTTCGAGCGCTACCTTACGCTGTGGGTGGCGCTGTGCATCGTGGGGGGGATTGTGCTGGGTCGGCTCGCCCCGGGCTTGGCGCAGGCGCTCGACGGCATGGCGATCAGGGTGAATGGCGCGCCGGTTGTTTCGATCCCCATCGCGATTGCGCTGTTTTTCATGATGTATCCGATCATGGTGAAGATCGACTTCGCCGAGGTGGTCAAGGCCGGCAAGACGCCCAAACCAGTTCTGCTCACACTGTTCATGAACTGGTGCGTGAAGCCTTTCACCATGCTCGGGCTGGCTTCGCTGTTCATGGGCTACTTCTTCCGCGATCTCCTGCCTGGCACCGAGGTGCTCAAGGATGGGACCGAGGTCGAGCTGTACCGCGCCTATATCTCCGGGGCGATCCTGCTCGGCATCGCGCCC
>CBFGVE010000127.1:0-6887 GCA_965651915.1 uncultured bacterium | reverse complement strand
CCATCACCACGGTGATGGTCATTGGCCTGGTCAACAGCTCGTTCATGACCCTGACGCAGGCGATAGGGGTCATCCTCGGCGCCAACATCGGCACCACCATCACTGGCTGGATCCTCGCCCTGAAGATCGGCAAGTACGGGCTCCCCATCCTTGGCTTCGCCGCGTTCTTCTATCTGTTCTCGCGGAAGGACAAGGTGCGCTACACCGGCTTGGCGATCATGGGCATCGGCATGGTGTTCTTCGGGCTGGAGCTTATGTCGGACGGGCTCAAGCCGCTTCGGGCCGAGCCTGAGTTCCTGAAGTGGTTCGAGGCCTTCCGGGCCGACTCCTATGTCGGCGTGCTGAAGTGCGCGGCGGTGGGCTGCATCCTCACCTTCGTCGTCCAGTCCTCTTCGGCTACCCTGGGCATCACGATGAGCCTGGCCGCCACCGGGGTGATCGGCTTCGAGCAGGCCGCCGCGCTGGTCATGGGCGAGAACCTGGGCACTACCATCACCGCCTGGCTGGCCTCCCTCGGGGCGAACACCACCGCCAAACGGGCCGCCTACGCCCACATCATCTTCAACGCCATCGGCGTCGCCGTCATCACCGCGATCTTCCCCCATTATCTTCGGCTGATCGAGTGGGCCGTCCACCACGACGCCAACGCCGTGGTGATGCTCAATGGGGAGGCGACCTACCCTCACATCATGGGGGCGATCGCGCTGGCCCACACCCTGTTCAATGTGATCAACACCCTGATCTGGCTGCCTATGCTCCAGGTGCTCTCGCTCATCGTGACCAAGCTCGCGCCCGACCGCGGCGTGAAGGAGGTGCCGCACCTCAGCCACCTCGACGTGCGCATGCTCAACACCCCGTCGCTGGGCATCGCTCAGTCGCACAACGAGGTGGTTTTCATGAGCGAGCGCCTGGTGATGATGATGCCCAAGCTGCGCCAGACCCTGGCCGAGAACGAGCGCAACGAGGAGCGCGAGCGCGATCTCTTCCACGACGAGGAGGTGCTGGACAACGTGCAGAAGGAGATCACGGTGTTCCTCGGCTCGCTGCTCACCGGGCAGATCACCCACGAGGTCATGCTCGAGTCGCGGCAGCAGATCCGCATCGCCGACGAGATCGAGTCGGCCAGCGACTACGTCACCAACATCCTCAAGATGTACATCAAGCTGCGCAAGAACGGCCTGAGCTTCAGCGACGAGGGGCGGATCGACATGCTCGACCTCCACGACCGCGCCGAACGCTTCGTGAAGCTGCTCCACGAGGCCGTGGTGCACGACAGCCGCGACGCCACCACCCGCATTTTCACCCTGGGCGACGAGATCACCCACATCGCCAAGCAGTACCGCAAGCGCCACCTCGAGCGCCTCTCCCGCCTCGAGATCCATCCCTTCAACAGCCTGATGTTCACCGACATGCTCAACGCCTACCGGCGCATCAAGGACCACGGCATCAACATCGCCGAGGCGATCGCCGGCGACAAGTAGCCCAGCCCCCCCTGTCCGGGCCTTGGAACCCGCCGCGGCACCCCTATCCGAACATTGGAAGCTTGCCCGGGGGTGTCATCGTGGTAGGCTTGCATCCCTGTCGGGGCTTGCACTGAGTTATCGGTGAAAACACTAGCAGCCATTCGGACCCGTCCCTATGGCTAGCGGCTCCCGGCTTTCGTAGAGTGCGGATGGTTTTTAGACACGCGATCAACCAGGAGAATGCACATGACGAAGAATCGGAAGCTACAAGACTGGATCGAGGACGTCCGGGCGCTCTGCCAGCCCGACCAGGTGGTGTGGGCCGACGGCAGCCCCGAGGAGTACGACCGCCTGAGCAAGCTGATGGTCGACGCGGGGACCTACATCCCCCTCAACCCGGCGAAGCGCCCCAACAGCTATCTCTGCCGCTCCGACCCGGCCGACGTCGCCCGGGTCGAGGACCGGACCTTTATCTGCTCGGCAAGCAAGGACGACGCCGGCCCCACCAACAACTGGGCCGACCCGGCCGAAATGAAGGCGGCGATGGCCAAGCTGTACCGGGGCTGCATGCAGGGCCGAACCATGTTCGTCATTCCCTACTCCATGGGCCCCATCGGCAGCCCCATTGCCAAGATCGGCATCGAGCTGACCGATTCGCCCTACGTCGTCTGCAACATGCACATTATGGCCCGCGTCGGCACCAAGGTGCTCGAGGTGCTCGGCGACAGCGACGACTTCGTCCGCGGCATCCACAGCGTGGGCTACCCGCTGGCCGGTGCGGCGGCCTCCGACGTGCCCTGGCCGTGCAACGCCGAGAACAAGTACATCACCCACTTCCCCGAGACCCGCGAGATCCAGAGCTTCGGCTCGGGCTACGGCGGAAACGCCCTGCTGGGCAAGAAGTGCCACGCCCTGCGCATCGCCTCGGTGCAGGCCCGCGACGAGGGCTGGATGGCCGAGCACATGCTCATCCTCAAGCTGACCTCGCCGGAAGGACAGGTGAAATTCGTCGCCGCCGCGTTCCCCAGCGCCTGCGGCAAGACCAACCTCGCCATGATGAATCCCACCCTGCCCGGCTGGAAGGTGGAGACGATCGGCGACGACATCGCCTGGATGAAGTTCGGCCCCGACGGCCAGCTCTACGCGATCAACCCCGAGGCCGGCTTCTTCGGGGTCGCCCCCGGCACCAACTACTCCTCGAACCCCAACGCGATGAAGAGCATGCTCTCCAACGCGATCTTCACCAACTGCGCCCTCACCGAGGACGGCGACGTCTACTGGGAGGACATGGACGAGACCCCCGAGCGCGCGGTGGACTGGAAGCGCCGGCCCTGGTCCCCGGGCTGCGGCCGCAGCGCCGCGCATCCGAATGCTCGCTTCACCGCCCGCGCCGCCCAGTGCCCGGTGATCGCCAAGGAGTGGGAGGATCCGGCCGGCGTTCCGATTAGCGCGATTCTGTTCGGCGGTCGCCGCGCCTCGACCCAGCCCCTGGTGATCGAGGCCCTCGACTGGCAGCACGGCACCTTCCTCGGGGCCTCGATGGCCTCCGAGAAGACCGCCGCCGCCGCCGGCAAGGTCGGCGAGCTGCGCTTCGACCCGATGGCGATGCTGCCCTTCTGCGGCTACCACATGGGCGACTACTTCGCCCACTGGCTCAAGATGGGCGCGAAGGGCGGCGACAAAATGCCCCGCATCTTCTACGTCAACTGGTTCCGCAAGAGCCCAACCGGCAAGTGGCTCTGGCCGGGCTTCGGCGAGAACAGCCGCGTGCTCAAGTTCGTCTTCGACCGCTGCGAGGGCAAGGCCTCCGTGGTCGACAGCCCGATCGGCCGACTGCCCGCCCCCGGTGCGCTCGACCTCAAGGGGCTCGATCTTTCGGCCGAGGACCTCGCCGAGCTGATGAAGGTGGACCCCAAGGAATGGCTGGCGGTGGCCGACGCCATCGGGGAGCACTTCGCCGCCTTCGGCGCCAAGCTGCCAAAAGCGCTTGCCGACGAACTTGAAGCCTTGAAAGTTCGCCTGAAGAAGGCGTAGTATTCGCGGCCTTTCGGGATTCCTGCCCCGCCGCCGGTGCCCTGCGCACCGGCGGTTCGGGCTTTTCTCGGTCCCGGCACCTTGGCGTGCCGGGATCGGTTTTTATACGCAACCATCCCGACTGCAAAGGAATACACCATGTACAGCGCTTCTGACCTACGCAAGGGCCTCAAGATCGAGATCGACGGCGATCCCTACGAAATTACCGACTACCAGTTCGTGAAGCCGGGCAAGGGCCAGGCCCTCTACCGCTGCAAGATCAAGAACCTCAACAGCGGCGGCACCATCGAGAAGACCTTCCGCGCCGCCGACAAGATCGGCAAGCCCAACCTCGAAGAAAAGAAGATGATCTTCTCCTTCGTCGAGGGCACCCACTTCGTGTTCATGGATCCCGACAGCTACGACCAGGTCCATGTCGATGCCGACGTGGTGGGCAGCCAGAAGTACTTTCTGATCGAGGACATGGAGTGCAGCATGCTGTTCTTCAACGACCGCCCGATCGAGCTGAGCCTGCCCAACTTCATCGAGAAGCAGGTCATCGAGACCGAGCCCGGCGTGCGCGGCGACACCGCCACCAACGTCAGCAAGCCTGCCAAGCTCGACAACGGCTATGAACTCGCGGTGCCGATCTTCGTGAACCAGGGCGACTGGATCCGGATCGACACCCGCGACGGCAAGTATTCCGAGCGCGTCCGCTAGCCGACCCCCTCCGGCCCGGGTGACTGAATCCTTCGCCAGCGCCGATCTGCGCCGCCTCGCCGCGCTCGAGCCCGCCCTGCGGGTGCGGGCGCGGGCGGCGGACGCGGTGCGCGCCTTTTTCGCGGCGCGCGATTTCCTCGAAGTCGCCACGCCCGTCCGCGTGACTACCCCGGCGCTTGAGCTGCACATCGACGCCGAGCCGGCGGGCAACGCCTGGCTGCGCACCTCGCCCGAGCTGCACATGAAACGGATGGTCGCCGCCGGCTACTCCCGCATCTGGCAGCTCGGCCCCTGCTTCCGCCAGGGCGAGCGGGGACGCCTCCACCATCCCGAGTTCACCATGCTCGAGTGGTACCGCAGTCCCGCCGACTATACCGACATCCTCGCCGATACCCGCAGCCTGCTCGCCGCCGTCTCCACCGCCGTCCATGGCGAGCCCGCCCTGCGGCTGGGCCGCCGCGAGATCCGGCTCGACCAACCCTGGGAGCGCATCACCGTTCGTGACGCCTTCCTCCAGGCGGCGGGCTGGGATCCGGTGCGCAACTACGACGCCGACCGCTTCGATCTCGATCTCGTGGATCTCGTGGAGCCCTGGCTCCCCCGCGACACACCCGTGGTGCTCACCGACTACCCGGCGGAATGCGCGGCCCTCGCCCGCCGCAAGCCGGGCCTGGAAGAAGTCGCCGAGCGCTGGGAGCTGTACATCGACTGCATCGAGCTGGCCAACGCCTACTCCGAGCTGACCGATCCTGCCGAGCAGCGCCTCCGCTTCGTGCAATGCAAAGGCGAGCGGGAGGCGGCGGGCCGCGAGGGCTACCCCCTCGACGAACCGTTCCTGGAGTCCGTGGCCGAGCTGCCGCCCTGCGGCGGCATCGCCATTGGCTTCGACCGCCTCGTCCTGCTCCTCGCCGACGCCACTGGCCTGGACGAGGTGCTGGCATTCACCGAAGACTGAGGCGGAACGTAAGCTCGATTGCCTTTCTCGGTAGGGCTCCTTGATCCCGGCCCTTCCCTCCGGCCTCGCTTCTTACTTTGTTCCGCAGATCCCCGGGTGCGGGCACCCGGGGCTACTCTATCCGGTCCCTCCGGGATCGCCGGGGAGCCGTCGTTCTGAGACGGGTCGCGTTTGGTTGCGGTCCGCAGCCGAGGCGGAAGCCGGTCGCTAGCGCTCCAGCCGTTCGACCGCGTAGACCTGCCCGTCGCGGAACTCGATGCGGAGTCGGTCGTACTCGTAGCGGCTGTTGACATCGACCCACACCGTGTCGGTGACGGTGCGGTAGCCCGCCCCGGGCAGGTAGACGCGGAATCGGCCATCGACCAACTGGCGGTCGGCCCGCACTTCATGGCTGACGTAGGACCATATTTCTGTGGTCCCCTCGGCGGTCTGGCGGGTGTAGATCCGATCGGGGCTGCCAAGGGCGATCTGGACCATGTCGCGGGTGAAGCCCACCGCGACCTCGCCCTGGCGGATCAGCTCCTGGGCTTCGGATGGGAAGGACGCGAACAGGTCGGGGTTTTTGCGGATGCGGGCTTCCGGGGTGGCGCAGGCGGCCAGGAGGAGGGTGGCCAGGCCGGCCAGGAAATGCGCCCCCCGCGCTCGCCGGTGTTTCCAGTCGGGATTCATGGGGGTATAGTAGCACAAATCCGCAGAGGTTCCAGTCCCCGATGCCAGGAGGCCGACCATGAAAAAGCTACTCATTGCCGTGCTGCTCGCCTTCGTCCCCGTCCTGGGTGCGCCGGCGGCCGACACCATCGAGGTGATCACCCTCCAGTTCGCCGATCCCGAATCCACCGCCCTGACCCTGCGCGAGCTGTACGGCGCGGAGGGGCTGAGCGTCATGCGGGCGGGGGGCAAGCTGGTGGTGCGGGGCCAGGAGGACCAGATCCAGGCGGTGCGGGATCTGCTCCGCCAGCTCGATGTGCGGCCCCAGAACGTACGGATCGACGTGGCTTTTCGGGGCGAGGGGGCGGCCCGCGAGCGGGAGGCCTCGGTCACGGGAGATGGCAATGTGGTGGTCACCCAGGATGGGCCGCAGATTCGCTTCCGGCTGAAGCCCAGGCTCCAGCACCAGACCACGACCACCCGCCAGAGCACCACCCAGACCCTGATGGCGATGAGTGGCCGGAGCGCCAGCCTCCAGGTTGGCGAGCAGGTTCCCTACGTCGAATGGCTGATGGACTACGGGCTGCGCTGGGGGATGCTGCACTCCCGACTGCAGTGGCAGCAGGTGGGCTCGAACCTGGTCATCGAGCCCACGGTGATCGGCAGCGGTCCGATGATACGGGTAAGGCTCACACCGGAGCTGAGCGGGCGGGTCGATGGCCAGCCGCACCGCATCCAGTTCGCGCGGGCGGCGACCGAGGTCGTGGTACGCGACGGGGAATCGATCCAGATCGGCGGACTCAAAAAAGACGACGAATTTTACTCCCGCTTCCTCATCGGCGCGCGGTCGCAAACCGACCGATCCACCCTGGACGTCGTGCTGACCCCGCGGATCATGCCCTAGAGTATGGCGTGTCGGGAAGAGGGCGTCGGATACAGCGGTCGTAGGGGCGCCGTGTGGCGCTAGCTTTCAGCGCCTGCCTGCCGCGAGGCGGCCAGCTTCTCCCGCACCCTGTCCCGCAGTCGTTTGGGCGCCAGCACCTCGACATCCGGCGTCCACGAGAGCACGAAGCGCACCAGCTCCTTCC